>CALMJO010000239.1 GCA_937864375.1 uncultured Spirochaetota bacterium | reverse complement strand
GTGGCGGAGGAGAACGCAGCGGGCGGGACGATCGCAACGGCCCCCACCTGCGGCTCGGCCGGCGTGGTGGCGGGACTCCTCAAGGCCCTGCGCGAGCACTATAACCTGGGCGAAGAGGAGACGGTCCGTTCGCTGGAGGTCGCCGGGCTCGTGGGCAACCTTGTGAAGGAGAATGCATCGATATCCGGGGCCGAGGTGGGCTGCCAGGGAGAGGTGGGCACCGCCTGCGCCATGGCCGCCGCGATGGCCTCTTCGATCCTGGGAGGCACCGTAAGGCAGATCGAGTACGCGGCGGAGATGGCGCTGGAGCACCACCTGGGGATGACCTGCGATCCCGTGGGGGGCTACGTACAGATCCCGTGCATCGAGCGCAATGCCATGGCCGCGGTGCGTGCGCTCAATGCCGCGGAATACACGCTCCTGACGGACGGGAGCCACCGCATCAGCTTCGACCAGGTGGTGAAGGCCATGAAGGAGACGGGGAAGGACCTCAGGCAGGAGTACCGGGAAACTTCGGGTGCGGGGCTGGCGAAGTATTATTTGGAGATTATTGGAGAGAGCACATGAGTATTACATGGAGGTATTGATTGCTTGGTTGACATGCCCCATTTTCATCATCAGCCATTTTAGAAAATCAAGATTTTTCATAGCGCCGCGAATTAATATTCCAGCACTCCCCTCTCCTGCAATCGCGGTCCTGCCTCTTCTCAAACGACCAGCTCCTCCTCTCCTGCACGCGCCACAATAATTTCCCCGTACCCCTCGAGGGCGAGGATAATGCCGACGATCTTCTGCTGGGACTCCAACACGTCGCACAGCCGAACGGGCCCCATGTATTCCATGTCCTCGCGCAGTTATGCAGACGCGTTCTTTGACATGTTTCTGCATATCTTCTCCTGCACCTCTGCGTCCACTCCCTTGAGCGCCTTTGCGAGGTCGTGCATGTCCGCCTGCCGGAAAACCTTCCGGATTGCCGGGAAGACGACACAGAATGCGCATGTCATGACGAGCCAGACGTGTCTGGCTCTGCCGCCGGATACCGGTAATTACCAGCAAAAACAAGCACGTAATGCGAGTTTCAGCGATTTGTCGGCCCTGGATAGAGAGCGCCGGATTCATCCGGAAAATTCGGCCCATTGGCAGCTGCACTAACAAAAAACAATTTACACAAGGGATACTATAAGCGGAACTATACATTAATGGTGGAAATTGAGCCTTTCCGCCGGCAATCCAACTACTGATCAACGGAGAACTCATTATGGGCGGCTTTTTCGGAGTGGTTTCCAGGGACGACTGCGTGAACGACCTCTATTTTGGTACCGACTACCATTCCCACCTGGGGACCAAGCGCGGGGGCATGGCGGTGCTGGGGGAGAACGGCTTCAAACGCAGCATCCATGACATATCCAACACGCAGTTCCGCTCGAAGTTCGACGACGACCTCCCCAAGTTCAAGGGCCGGAAGGGAATAGGCGTGATCAGCGATTTCGAGGACCAGCCCCTCATCATCAATTCGCACCTGGGCGCCTACGCCATTGTCACGGTGGGCGTGATCAAGAACGGCGAGGCCCTGATCAAGTCGGCGTTCGGCAAGCGTACCACGCATTTTTCGGAAATGAGCGGGGGCGAGATCAACCCCACCGAGCTCGTGGCCACCCTCATCAACCAGGAGGCGAACTTCGCGGACGGCATCACCCGGGCCCAGGAGTCCATCGAGGGCTCCTGCTCTCTCCTGATTCTTACCGACAGCGGGATCTACGCGGCCCGCGACAGGCTTGGAAGGACGCCCGTGGTGATCGGCAAAAAAAACGGGGCATACGCGGCGGCGTTCGAGACCTGCTCGTTCCCCAACCTTGACTACGAGATCGAAAAATACCTGGGACCCGGGGAAATCGTGCACATCACCGAGGACGGATTCAAGACGGTGAAGAAGCCGGGGGACCGGATGCAGATCTGCGCCTTCCTCTGGGTGTACTACGGGTATCCCCCCTCCTGCTACGAGAACATCAACGTCGAGGGCGTGAGGAACAGGTGCGGCGCGGCGCTGGCGCGAAGCGACTCGGCAGTGATCGACGTGGTGGCCGGCATCCCGGATTCCGGCGTGGCCCACGCCATCGGCTACGCCAACGAGTCCAAGAAGCCCTACCAGCGCCCCTTCGTGAAATACACGCCCACCTGGCCCCGGAGCTTCATGCCCCAGGACCAGTCCATCCGCGACCTGGTCGCGCGCATGAAGCTCATCCCGGTGCGCGAGATGATCGAGGGAAAGAGGCTCCTCTTCAGCGACGATTCCATCGTCCGCGGCACGCAGCTGCGCGACACGATCAGGAGGCTCTACGATTACGGCGCGAAGGAGGTGCACATGCGTCCCGCCTGCCCGCCCCTCGTGTACGGGTGCAAGTTCCTCAATTTCTCCAGGTCACGGTCGGCCCTCGACCTGGCCGGGCGCGTGGCGATCAAGGAGCTCGAGGGCAGCGACGAGGCGCATCTTTCCGAATACGCCTACGGCCGCGGCGAGAGATACCTGGCCATGGTTGAAAAGATCCGCGCGCGCCTGGGGCTTTCCAGCCTCCAGTACCAGCGGCTCGAGGATCTCATCCAGGCCATCGGGCTTCCGGAGGAGAAGGTCTGCACCTACTGCTGGAACGGGAGGGAGTGAGGCGGGGGCGTGGCGGCGCGAAGGTGCTGCCGCCGTATGCCTTCTTGAAGCCCCCCTGCGCTGGCCGCGGCGTAGTTGATCGCAAAGCTCTTACCCGCGTTTAGCCATGTTTTATCATCGGTCATGCGTTTCGTATCGTAGCTCAGTACACCATGCGGGCTGAGATCCACCCCGGAAAGAAGCGTGCTTCCGGCGGTGCTCGTGAGCTGGGTTTTCAGCAACTCTCCGGCGCTGCCTTGGAAATAGCTGCCTACACCGAACGTAAGCCCCGTCGTCGCAAGGTTCATTCCCACCTGGAAGGCGCCCTGTTTCAGGGACATGTCGCCCTCTGCGACCTCGCCCATGGTGAGCAGGGTCTGGGCCGCGAAGGCGGCCCATGGGCCTCCGGCGACTCCTATTGCCATGACGCCTACCGTTTTCAGGTTCAAAAAATATTCTGGACATGCTTACCTGTGTATGTATTATTCCAAGCTGGTCATTCCAAAGGGGTATCGTGTCATGGGCGTTCAGATCATTTATTCCATGGAAAAGCTTGAGGCCTTCTGCCGCGCGCACAGGATAAGGCGTCTTTCGTTTTTCGGATCGGTCACGCGAGACGATTTTAGCCCCCAAAGCGACGTGGACGTCCTGGTTGAGTTCGAACCCGGCGTGAAAGTGGGGCTCATTGCGCTTTCCGGAATGGAACTTGAACTTGGAGAATTGATAAGCCGAAAAGTCGATCTCAATACCAGCGGCCTCCTGAATCCCCATTTCAGGGACGAGGTCATCACCGGATCGGAAACGGTATATGAGCAGGCATAATGACGCAACCAGCCTGCGGCACATGCGGGACCACGCAGAGGAAGCGCTTTCGCTGGTAACGCGTATTGAACGATCGCGGTTCGATTCCGACCGTGTCCTTCAGCTTGCATTGACGCGCCTTATCGAAGTCGTGGGCGAGGCCGCGTCACGCGTTTCAGAGGAGACAAGGACTATCAATCCCTCAATTCCATGGAAACAAATCGTCGGCATGCGCAATCGCCTGATCCATGGCTATGATATGCTCGACCTGGACTTGTTGTGGATTACGGTAACGGAGGAATTGCCGCAGCCCGTCGGTGAGCTCGACAAGATCGTTGGTAATTAATTACTGGCCCGACGTCCTCATAAAAACCTCTTCGCACTCATGTCACACTAATGTCACACGTGTGCCTTTTTCTGGTGTTTTATGAAGCGCGCCGGTTGTCAAGTAGCTCTTCAAGTCCTGATTCTTCCAGGAGTTGCTACGCACGCCCGGAGGGAATCGAACCCCCGACCCACAGCTTAGAAGTGCAGGACTCAAAATCGACTTCCGGTGAATCTTTGTGTATCCGTGTGTATTATAATGAATAGAAAAGTCAATCAATTATACTCTAAGTGACTAAATATGATTGATTGTGATTAAATATTTCTCATAGTTTTTCTCATACTTACACAACCGCGAATTACACCAGGATATTCCTCATTCCTATTATATAGACATTTTCCCCGATTTGGAACGATTGTAGCTAATATTCATTGTGATCTTTTTTTTAACGAACAAAATAATTTTTTATGTATTTATATTCTGATAAGAGGTAAGGTGCTTCCCGGATTCCCAATAAATAAAAAGGGGTATTCAGTATGGGAAATAAATATAAAATCTTTCACTTTATAGTTTTCTCGTTACTTACCAGTTTATGCACATGCAGCGGAAATTTCCTCGATACATCTTCGAAAGACTCATCCAAAGAATATACCGTCCTTTATGATGGCAATGACAGCACCTCCGGCACCGTTCCAATTGATAGTAACAGATATTCAAGCGGGGATACTGTATTGGTACTGGGCAATACGGGGGGCCTGGAAAATTCGGGCTATTCATTCGCGGGTTGGTGTGAAGATGCTGATTGCACAGGAACATCTTATACTCAAGGGAAAACATTTAAAATTGAAAACGCAAATATTACTCTATATGCGAAATGGACTTCAAATCCAACCTATACAATAACCTACGATGGCAATGGTGAAACTACCGGATCAGCACCAATTGACACAACAAATTATGAAGAAGGAATTTCCGCGAAAGTTATTGGCAACACGGGACCGCTAATAAAAATGCAAGATGGTATTTCACTTTTATTCGAAGGATGGAATACACTAGCGAATGGCAACGGAATCACATATTTACCAGATCAGTCAATTGAAATCGAAACAGAAAATATCGTTCTTTATGCAATTTGGTCTATTCTGAGGGGCACCGGGCCTGCCGGTGGATTAATCTTCTATGATAAAGGGAATTACTCAGACGGCTGGCGGTATCTGGAGGCGGCCCCAGATACAACAATGGTTGGCGGGTTTGGGCTACAATGGGGGGCGTATGAAAGCTATATTGGTGGAACTGGAACTGCCATTGGAACCGGACAAGCAAATACAACTATCATAGTGTCATGGTTAAATAGTCAAAGTGAAACCGGAGGAGCGGCACGATATTGCGATGAACTGGTCTATGATAGTTATAGTGATTGGTTTCTTCCATCGAGCGAAGAGCTTAACCAGTTGTATATAAACTTAAAATTACCCGGAGTTGGTGGTTTGGAGAATTACGTCTATTGGAGTTCATCTGAGAGTGGACATGACTGCGCGTGGGCTAAATCATTTGTCACCGGGCAGCAGGGTGATGGTTGGGATAAAAGCAGCGCTTACTATGTATGTGCTGTCCGGGCTTTCGGAGAGGTTGTTGGTGTTGTGCCTACGGTCTCTACATCTGAAATTAAAAGCAACCTAACATTTACTCCATATATTGCAGGAACATCTGCTAGGGGTGGGGGATACGTATCCTCTTCGGGAACCGCACTCGTGATTGATCGAGGGGTATGTTGGAATTCAACCGGCGCTCCAACTTTAAGTGATTCAACGGCATCAGATGGGATAGGACAGGGAATTTTTACAAATTGTAACATTACAGGGCTTGCGCCTGACACCACCTATTACGTCCGCGCTTATGCTACAAATTCTGGGGGGACCACTTATGGAGATGAAGTCAGTTTTTATTCTGGCAAAACTTTCGGCACGGTTCATGAAGGTGGGCTGGTTTTTTATAACGACGGGGATGGGCATGGGTTGGTGACAGCTCCAGAATCCACTGAATGGCAGAAACAATGGGGCAAATATGGAACTTTGGTGACCAATACAGAAACGTCACTGGGAACGGGTAGTTCAAATACCATAAAAATATTGACAGTATTGAATGAAGCACCAGTAGAAACTGACAGAGCTGCTCAAGTTTGTGATACTCTAACTGAGGGAGGATACAGCGATTGGTTTCTTCCCTCAAAAGATGAATTGAATCTAATGTATCTAAATTTAAAAGCAAACGGGTTTGGTGGTTTTATCGCATCATATTATTGGAGTTCGTCTGAGTATAATGCTGACGGAACATGGTCCCAACGCTTCAGTGATGGATACCAGAGCTATTATCAAAATAAAAATTATAATTATCATGTTAGAGCTATCCGTGCTTATTAACAAATCACTTGCGTTCCCCTAAAGATTGCCTCGTGATTTGATGAAAAGGAATACAGCGTTGGACATGTTCTGTGCGTTTCCGACGAACCGTGATCACATACACCATGTGAAGATAAAGACAGGCCCCGGGTCCATCCCGAGGCCTTTTGGTTTTACGCTACGCCCGCAATCCTGGCCGGTGTGCTACCATTCAGGCGAGCTTACAATTTAGTGACGGAAGGGCCTCGTAATGGCAAAATTTCAATCGAACACTTTTGCAAAAATAGTTCGATCTTTTTTGCTAAACTTGCGTGTAGTTGCTATTTTAGCAGTTGACAAAATTCTAAAACTAGGCTCATGGTTATTGCATTAACCTCGGGCGCGTTTTACGCTGGGGCCGCCGCTCAGCAATCGGGCGTTACAGTTCTCGCCGCCGGAGAACAATCGGGCGCAGTCTTGGGTCTCGCCGCCGGTTACCCACCAAAGGGGGAATGTAGCAAGTGATCTGCAAATACGCGGATCGAACTCTTTTGTGCGGATAACGCCGATGGAAGTATGGAAAACAATCCCTAGATGGCCTTCCTTGGAAGCGTCAAGCTTGGGACGCCTCAGACGAAAGCGAACGGGTTATATTTTAAAGACAAAGCCCCGTAGATGCGATGGATATGTTCAGGTCCATGTTCAAGATAATACCTGGTTTTATGTTCACCGCCTCATAGCTGATGCGTTTCACGGTCTGCCCGCCGGAATGGAAGTTGATCACAGGAACGGTATCAGGAGCGACAATCGCGCATCTAACCTTGAGAGCGTTACACTCCAGGAGAATCGCCGTAGAGCGCAAAAGCGTCGTAAGGTTTTACGGCGAGTATCCACAGCCGACAAGTCAAGTGTTAAAAAATCGATGGACATTGTTTCATGATGTAATGGCTGAAAAGACCAACGGTTAGTGTGTTATTGGCTTAAAGTGGTTTGCCGTTATTTGTTAGTTAGATTAGATTATTTGCATTAGAGACATAATTAGGGCTTAAGGGGGCAACGTAATCCAGTAGCCCTATAAAAGCGAAAACCAAGGGTCCTACCCCCTGGTTTCGCAGATCGCAACCGGGTGAGAGCCGGCGCGAAAAAGAATATCATTGAAGGGACAGTAATAAAACTCTCTTCAACGTCAAGAAAATTTCGCGTCTACCTCGGGAAAATTTTACTACGAGGTTTCACGCATGACAGATTATTTGCTCGATGAATCCCCCCTGGTAGTTCTTCCCAGCCTAGCCAAACTCTTCCAAGGTGCCGACACGGCTATCGTTTTTCAGCAGGTGCATTATTGGATGCAAAGATCAGAGCATGAGATGGACGGGCGCAAGTGGATTTACAATACATATGACCAATGGCAAGCGCAGTTCCCGTGGCTGTCTACCAGGACCATACAACGAATTTTCCAAGACCTGGAGGCACGTGGACTGCTTACCAGTACCATGAATTACAACTCACGCCGAGGCGACCGTACCAAGTGGTACAGCATCAACCGAGATGCCCTGAACGCTCAAATTGCTGAACACCGCGCGAGCTCATGCCAAACTGGCAGCATCCAAGCGGATAGTGAAGCAAACAACCATATGGGCTCATGCCAAGTTGGCACCAGCAACATGCCAGATTGGCACGAGGCTGATGCCAAGTTGGCACATTCTTCTATAGAGCATGATAATACGGCAGATAGTTCCTCAGATATTACGGCGGCCGCGGCGGAAAATAGTATTCCCGAACCGAAAGAGAAAGAGGCATCCAATGTAATGCCCATTCCATTAAAGACAGCAGTTAGGGAGGGGACAAGTTGCACTTATGACGACCTGTACTCTTTCTTCAAGGCGGGATACCGTGAAATATACTCGGCACGTCTGATTATCACCGACAACGAAAAGAAAGCCATTCGCGGGTTAGTGGAGATTATTAACGGGGATTACCTTGACGACCTGGGAGAAGTCAAGGCTAAATTTGACAGGTTGAGAGAGATCGCAGAAGCAAGAAACCAATTTCAGCCCTGGCGGTTTCTACCCTCTGCTATGCTCAAGCATTGGAATGATCTCTCCGACAAGGCCGACGCAGATCAGCGTCTGCGGCTTGGTGGTTACGCGATAGTCAACACACCTGAAGCATGGAAGGAGCGTGCGGAAATGGTGGATCGGTTGCCCCCATTGGAATGGGGTCGCACACCACAAGCCCCGGCGGTGACCGTAGCTGAAAAACCTCAAAATAAAAACGAGAAACCCGAGAATACGAAAACGCCCACCTTTTCTCGCGACAAGATATATGTATTAAAATCAAAATTCGAATCAAAGCGCATTGGAATCGCCTGGAATGACATAGTTTTTACAGAAGGGTACGGCGGATGGATAGAGGTTGGGCGTGCAGATGAATTTTTGAATAGGCCGCTCTCGCCGGAACTATGCAACGAGATTGAAGCTACACTGAAATTGATTCAAAACAAAAGTGCGGTCGCCGTATGATAAACACCTACCGCGAGAACAACGGATGCAAGGGCTATGGTATCCCGGCAATTCGATCGAGCTCTGGACTTCACCTTCTTGACGCAGAAAGGGAGCGTCATGTGGTTGTTTGCCACTACTGTGGACGGGCTGCGATTGGCTATGCGTACACGTCTACGGGCTTTAATACCTTCCTGCTCCTCTCCGGTTGGACCAAGTATTCCGGGCTCATCGGACGCTGGGCGTGCCCTGCTTGTGGAGCCTCTACACCCAAATCAGACCCAGCGGTTGCAGTATTTCATAAGGCATCATGAATTAGGGGGTATTCATAATGGCAGCTAAGGGCAAGGCGGATGATTTCGGTTCACGATCTTATCAGATTATGGAACTTCTTAGGGGCAGAGATTTAGAACAGAAAGAAGCATTGGCAGTAGAAATTATGTTGGAATTTGAACGTATTTATCGGGAATGCGAAAAGATTGAAGACCCAGCTGAACGTGAAGAATTAAAATTCAAGATCAAAGAGTCAATGGCCAGCATAAGGGTGCGTGACAACTATGCAACCAGGCATTAAAGAGATCAATCATGCGGCTCATTGTAAAACAGTCACAAACAATGGAGGTTAGTTATGCCTTGGCGACGAGGTGAAAGCGGGAACATGAAGGGCCGACCGAAGCGTGGAGAGAGTGTTACCGAGATAGTGAGAGAGGTTCTCAGTGAGATCGATCCCGAGACCAAGCGCGCGCGTCGGGAAGTTATTGCGGAGAAACTCGTGAAATTAGCCGAAGATGGAAATCTCCGAGCGGTTGAACTCCTGATGGAGAGGACTGAGGGGAAGGTCGCCGTGAAAATTGAGAAAGAGTATGATCTCGTAAACATGATCCCCAGCCAGGAAGTCCTGGACATCTTCCGTCCGTATGCTCCCGAGGAGAAAGCCAAACAGTGAAATCCCTTCCCTGGATTCTCGCCTTGTTGTTCCTGCTCCAGTGTGAACACGACTCCCCGATTACTGAAACTATCACCGTTGAGAAGCAGGTCACGATTAACCCGCCATACACCTATCGACTCTTGGATTCTGGCGAAACAAGTATTACAATTACACTCACTTCTGACGAATTGGGAAAATTAAAAAAGGACGGTAATATTTTCATGAGAATGTTAGTACGTGACCCCAACCTCATGGTTTGGGTAAATCAATCGTTAGCATCATCTTACGACTTTCGCGGGGTGCATCACAACGGCTCGCTCGCGTGCCTGGTTGGACTTTCTGGGAAAATCCTCACCTCCGCCGACGGTATCGAGTGGACCGAACGCACAAGCGGCACCACGAGTTCCTTGCTCGCAGTGTCTTACGGTAACTCATTGTGGTGTGCGGTTGGTACTGGAGGAAAGATCATCACCTCACCCGACGGCACAACCTGGACGAGTAGGACCAGCGGGATCACGTCCGATTTAATGGGCATTTATAACAACGGCTCGTTATGGGTTGCCGTTGGGCTCTCTGGAAAGATTCTCACTTCATCGAACGGTACGACCTGGACACAGCGCACGAGCGGGAAAACAACCGGGCTCACGGGTGTTTATTACGGAAACTCAAAATGGATCATCGCGGGAGACTCGGGCGTGATTCTTTCCTCGTCCGACAGCATTACCTGGACGCAAGAAGCAAGCGGCACAACACTCTATTTGTACGGTGTTCACTACGCTAATGGATTATGGGTTATTGCCGCAGACCCGAACACTTCCAGCAATCCACCAATTTTCACCTCACCCGATGGTTCAATTTGGACCGGAAGGGCGACCGGAATTACTTCTAATTTTCTTTATGGGGTCACCTGGAATGGTTCCGTATGGTGTGTTACCGGAGAAAACGGCACGATCGTTTCCTCTGCCGATGGTTTAACCTGGAAATCCCACGAGTCCCCAACTTCAAAATGGCTATTTTACAATACTTGGGGGAATGGAATCTGGATCGCCGCCGGGTACGACGGGACAGTTCTTCGGTGCGTTCATTTTTAACAGCAGCTATGCTTGTGGGTACATATGTATAGTATTTACGACACACCTATTATTTTGTTGTAGTTATAAAACCTTTTTTAAGATTAAATATTAATTGACATTTTCCCCCTCCGGTGAGTATGGTTGATCATCGAAGGGGGGCGTCATGGAACTTGAAAAGGTCAGCAAGGGAACACCGCGCACCGGCATCAAGGCTTATGACAGCGCACTAAAGGTCATGCGTTGCGAAATTGGCGAGTTCACTAAAGACAACGTGCTTGCATACCTGAAGGGACTGGAAGGTAAAGGCTATTCACCGGCCACTATCAACACCAGAATTAAAGCCGTCCGAAAGATGCTCACCCTTTCCGCTCTCCACGAGGGTGAACACCCTGCTATCACAAGAGAGAAGATGGACGCGATATTTAACGCCGAAGGGCTTAAACTTGTTAAAGTTGACAACTCCATCGGACCCGAGGATGTGATCGACCCCGAGGACTTGAAACGAATCATTGCGGCCTCAGACGAGCGGACAGGCCTAATTATCGAGGCGCTTTACTACTCGGCTGCAAGGATAAGCGAACTCCTGGGCATCCGCTTGGACAGGTGCACAGTCCGGGGGGACGCAGTACACTGTGAGATCATCGGGAAGGGACGCAGGGCGCGGACGATTTACCTTCCGGCGGCCCTCTTTCTCAGGATTAAATCCACCTTCCGTTCGCGTACTTGGTTATTCGAGAGCAAAACTCACGGCCAACTTGATCGGTCGAACACTTGGAAGAAGGTTGCGGAGGCGGGACGTGCAATAGGATTCGGAAACCTTCACCCGCATGCAATTCGGCATAGCTGGGCGACTTCAAACCTTGAACGCCTGGGCGTACATAAGGTTAGTCGTTACCTTGGGCACGCGGATATTAGCACTACAAGCAAATTCTATCTTCACAACAATGCATCGGCAGAGGAGATCATTACCGAATTATGACAGCGGCAGCGAAAAAACTTAAGCGCATCGAGCCGGAAAAACGAGGGCCGGGCCGACCTCGCGGTGAAGCCCGTCCCAAAAATTTCTCCGGTTATTTTGACCCGCAACTCGTTCAAGACTTAAAGTCGATTGCGAAAGAGGAACACCGAACCTTGAACGGGCAGGTCGAATACATTCTTCAAGAATTTCTAAAAAAACGGGAGGGGGGCGGAAATGGGTGAATTCTTTCTTGCACACGAGGGTGACTTATACGAGATTCAAAGCATGGTAAGGGTTTTAAGCCTAGCACTTACAAGCGAATCGGCATCGAGCGAGGATTTGGAACGGTGCGCCACTCTGGTAGATGTGGTTAGCACAAAGATCGGGACACTTATCGAGCAGTTGGGAGCGGTCTAACCTCGGGGCGTTGGGCGCGGGGCCGGAAGGCCCCCCCCCCACGTCGCGGAGCTCGCGCGCGAAAGGCAAATATCGGTACTCGTCTGTAAAAAATAAAAATGAGCCGCACCCGGACATCCGGGACAAAATATAGTGGGGGAAAACATGAAAAGGATTCTTGGACTCACGTTAATGATGGCGCTGCTTGCTACGGTTGCTTGCGAGGAAACAGACGAAGAAGTTGGATGCATCGGTCGCGATAGTTGTCTCGGTTCTATTTTCCTTGAATCATCGAAAGACTATGCGGAGAGGAGAATCAATGAAACATTCTCCCCGCTTAGGGGAAAATCGAAAAAAGATGTCGTGTTAAGGATTGGAGCACCCTCTGAAATTCAGAAGGTTGACCCCTTGGAAATTTTTATTTACTTCAACGGGAAGGGATCACGCACAGAAACGCGTGGGAGCGTGTATGCGACGCAATACGGAGCCTTCGGGAATAAGAGTAGCCGCACATACGACCGTTACAACTTGGTCCGGTGTTATTTTGAAAATGACAAGCTGATTAAGTACGACTACGATGTTAAGCGGTAAAAAATTACAACAAGGCAATGAATGGAGGTAATCATGATTCGCATTGATTTTAGCAACGTGTTTCCAATACTAGCCAATCGTATTATTTGCGCATTGGACTACAGCAAGGGTGGTAGGTTTTCTAAACGCTTGCGGGAAATCGACAAAATGAGCACAACCTTTAATCGCATAATGAATAAGCTGGAGCGGGATTTAGGCAAGGAGGGAAAAACCATTCAAGACCTAACTCCCGAGCAGAAAGATCATCTATTTCGACACCTTTTTTATACACAAGAGTGTTTTAGCTGGTTCCGAGCAATAGTGGTGCCGGAGCGCAAGAAGCCCTTGCTTAAAGTCCTTCAAGCCATTCGGTCCGAGGATATCGAAACAATAAGCCACCTCAGAAAAGAACAAACAGCATAAGTACTCACGCGAATGATCACTACCGATGGGTGGGAGAATTCCCAATGTCTCTCCCACCCCAACCTCGTAAGAAAAAATGAGACCCAAACCATTTTTTAGCAAACTATCCGTGGGGATTGAGATACAATATCCAATAGCTCCCAGCCCATTAATAAAAGCCCCCCAGACTGCTCAGAATGGCCCAGGATTAATTCTAAACGGGGGGTCATGCATGAATGCACCCCTCCGGAAAAGGTCTTTTATGCATTGCCCAAATATAAAAATTGGACCTTTGCCTAAGTGTTGGAATCTCCAAATATTATAATGTTGTCAACATTATTGGTTATACTATTACTATTAGATTATAGATTACTTTTAAGTTGAAATAATGATGAAGGATTTCAAATCGGCACCTGGGATAAAGGGATATATCATTATAAACAGACGTACTCACATTTAATCACGTAGAGGTCATGGATTTGACAACTAACTGGATTCGCTATGACCAAGCAGCACAACACCTACACATTACCCCGGCAACACTTCGTCACTGGGTAAGTAAACAAAAAGTACCGCACAAGAAGATTGGCGGTCGTGTATTATTCTCCCTGGAAGAACTAGATTCATGGATTGAAAGCGCGCACAGGGGGCCGAGAGTTTAGTGTCATTAAGAAAGCTTAAAGATGAATACGGTTATTCTAGATTGATACCAACCACTCACCTTGTGGTTTAGTCCCACAAGCTTAAACATGTATTTCGTTAGACGATTTATGGTGGTGGGGATGAGCGTTAATATTGATGAAATGGAAAAGAAATTCATTTAAAAAAGAAAGCCACTTCGGGTGAAAGTCATACTTTCTATCGATGTTCAGGATGCCGTGTGTCTTGAAAAGATAGCCGGGCATAGAGAATTCCGCACTGGATGGCCCTGTCATATAACCGATGTAATCAGGGCCATAATTAAGGATTTTATAGAAAATAACCAGGGGGTGAAGCTTGAGCCTGAAAAATGATAATTCCGAATGGGAAAAAAGCATTGAGGGTATAGCTTATAATACCTGCCTTGCAATGCCAGCATGGGATGGAATAATTGATGATGAACTACTTGTCTATCAGGTATTGCAGGCATTGCCCGATGATGTGAGGGAAATAATTCAGGACGCCGCATTATTCATAATTGCCAATGCCTCGTTTGTTTTCTGCCAAAATTGTTTCATTGCCAATTCAAAAAAATTTCTTATCATTTTAAGATTTGATGAGGGGGATACTATATCCACACGCAAAACAACTATTGCTCACGAAATCGCCCATGCATTGCGTTTTTTCGAAAAACAAAACGAGGACCCGGATAACTTTTTTCCAAAAGGGGGACTTGAAGAAGAAAAGGGCGCCGATGATCTATGTGAATCATGGGGTTTTGGTCGTTCTTATTCTTCTTACGACAGATTCAAGTAACACATAACACGAATTGATGATAAATATGGAGGAAGCCATGAGCGATAAAAAAAATAGCCTCAACAGATGGTGGACTTTCATTAGTAATAACGGTCCCGACGACAGAGATCCAAACACGCGAAGTAAAATGAGATGCGATGTCTGCAAAAACGAATTCAATGAAGTTCACATTTTTTGTGGATCGGATGAGGAGTACATCAAGCTTCAAGACTGGCCCAGACCCAGGCCCTGCCACATTGTTCAAACTTGCGAAATGTGCATGGACGTTGTGGAGAAAAAACTACTTGAGTCTGCATAACCAGCCCCCCGAACGCTTAAAATGCCCCTGATCACATGCTTCTACCAAAGAGGCATGGGGCTATTTTAAAACGCGTCTGCGTCAATCCTAGCATTAATACATTGATTTTACAAGGGCATCTCTGCGCGGTTAATTATTAGATTTCAACACTCTCCCGTGATAAATAATTCCTCTTGTATCGCCAAGATATCACAAAGATTATCCTCTGCGTGATAATAGCGCTGGGTCATTTCATTTGTAAGGTGGCCGGTAATCATCTGAACTCGCTGCAAAGGTACGCGAGCATTAATTAAAATACTATTCACGAAATGCCGGTGCGAATGGAAAGTGATATTGCGTGCCTTTCGCTCTGCCTCAGAAATGCCAATTTTATCCAATGCAGCGTAAAACGCATCGACGGCAAATGATCCCTCCATTGGCTTGTCTGCTAAACTTGAGTAAAACAGAAATGCAGACGGACCTTCCCAGGGGCTACTGTTAATGAGACTTTCAATCTCCTGTCGGACAATGGGGGGAACTATAACCGTCCTAGCCCGCCCCGTCTTTGTTGTCGTATTCATCTCACGCGATCGTTCATCATAAGAGCGCGATATGCTTAGATAATTCCCCCGCACATCACCAACGGTAAGCGCGAGTAACTCGCCGCGCCGGAGACCGGTGCAAGCCGCGATGCGGTTACAAACATAAGCGCGCTGATCCTCCCATGGAATTGAAAATAAGCGGCGGACTTCATCAACCGATAGGATTCCTCGACTCTTGGGCTGATCTGCCGCTCGATCTATGCGAGGCACGGCCCTTATAAGCGAGTTTTCCTCTGCTGCCGTTAGAATGGCTTTCAAGACAGATAAGATTTTATTAATACTGCCGCCGGAGAGTCCATCTTTGTGAAGCTTGTTTCGAAATAACTTTATAGCTCCACGGTCAATTTCCGCTAGCTTATAATTGCCAAAGGCCGGGAGGATATGGTTCAAGAGAAGCGCACCTCGCTCATCACAATGACGGGGTGATATGCGTTTCCCTGAAGCTCGTTTATCAGTCGCCCAACCTCCATCCCATGCAAAGAAATCTTGAGCAAAAGTTCTGAATGAATCCGAGGTTCGAACTACAACCTGTCCCGCTTTCAGTTGCTCAACACACCAGGTCTCCGCTCTTCCTCGCGCACGCTCGCCCGTTGATCGGGCATTGGAGAAAGAGCCATCCGGAAGTTTTAATTGAGCATACCAAATCTTTCCGCGCTTGTGAAGGCTAAAGGGTTTTCCTTTCATTGCCAGCCCCCCTTCTCTTTCTGCTGATCTAGCCCAAGAGAATTAAGCCATGGTGAATGGTCAGAGTATTTGTTTTCGTGATGCGGCAATACTCTGAATTGAATGCGGTTCTTTTTCGCATATTCAACCTCCGATTGCAAACACTTTCTCATACTTTTCTCAGAGTTAGTGTTTTTTGATGCACCGGAAGTTTTTAGAATTCTATAAGTATTGGTAATACGAGGGTTTACATGCACGCCCGGAGGGAATCGAACCCCCGACCCACAGCTTAGAAGGCTGTTGCTCTATCCGACTGAGCTACGGGCGCATACTTCGGGGTGAGAGGATTCGAACCTCCGACCTCATGGTCCCAAACCACGCGCTCTAACCGGACTGAGCTACACCCCGTGAAGTGAGCCCATTATAACCGTAAAAAACCCGTGTCAATTAAAAATTGCCGGCCGATACCACAAGCTTGTAACTCATGCTTCCCAGTAATCCGGCCTCCCTTCGAGAGGCCTGTCCTGAGCCTGTCGAAGGAGCTCAGGGGGCGATCAATCGTGCCGGAATAGGCCCCTCCCCGGCCAAATTTCAATTGACATAATCCGGCCCGCCCCCGTTGATCTTAGCATTGCTATAACTACCATAAGTCCAGATAAAGAGGCCTGCCATGCCAAAAAGAAGCGACATCAACAAGATCCTCATCATCGGTTCCGGTCCCATCATCATAGGCCAGGCATGCGAGTTCGACTACTCCGGCACCCAGGCCTGCAAGGCGCTCAAGAAGCTCGGCTACACCATCGTGCTGGTGAACTCCAACCCGGCCACCATCATGACCGACCCCGGCATGGCCGACTTCACCTACATCGAGCCCCTCAACGCGGAAACGATCGAGCGCATCATCGAGAAGGAGCGGCCCGACGCCCTGCTCCCCAACCTGGGAGGCCAGACCGGCCTCAACCTTTCGTCGGAGCTCGCCAAGAGCGGCGTCCTCAAGAAGTACGGGGTGAAGATTATAGGTGTGGAGGCCGACGCGATCGAGCGCGGCGAGGACCGCATCGCCTTCAAGA
>CALMJO010000238.1 GCA_937864375.1 uncultured Spirochaetota bacterium | reverse complement strand
CTCTATTATACCGCGGCGTTCTTTGCCCATTGGACGCCCAACAGGAAGCTGCCCTACGAGGTGAACGTCGAGGACGTCGCGCGGGGCCACATCCTCGCCGCCAAGAAGGGCAGGGTGGGCGAGCGCTACCTGTTTGGAAACGAGAACCTGACCGTCACGGAATACTTCCGGCTGATTGCGGAGATTGCGGGCGTGAAGCCGCCGCGCATTAAGATTCCCTACCGCGTCGCGGTCGCCATGGGCTACGTCTTCGAGCCGGGCGCCTTTCTCGCCGGGAAGCCCCCGGTGGTCACGGCGTCCGAGGTGAGGATCGGGAAGCTGCAAAAGCGGTACGACTGCTCAAAGGCCGTAAAGGAGCTTGGCCTGCCGCAGACGCCCGTGAGGACGGCAATAGAAAAGGCCTGAACTGGTTCAGGGAGAACGGGTACCTGGAGGGAAGTGAGGAAAAAATGCTCACTCAGGGAGAAGCGCCCTTTTCCGAACGATAGCACAAACGCGCCTTGATGTAGTCCTCAACCGCGTTGACAAACAGGACGGCCTTATCAAGGATGTCTATGGCTTCTTCACGGGAAACGGTTTGCGTAACCTGGTAATCCGACGACTGCCGCAGGTCGAACGCGCGGTGGAGATCTTTGGAAAGCTCCTTCTGGAAAGTGCCCTTCAACACAAATTCCGAATCGAAAAGGCTTATTGCCCCCGTATGCTTTTTGGGGACGAGCTCATGCAGTTGTAGAATTGCGAGGACTGCGTAAAACATCGCGTAATACGATCTGTTGACGGTTCCAAAGAACGATGCGCTGTTTTCAAGAAGAATCCGCGCGTCCCCAATTGAAGCGCGGGACTGTTCCATTCGGTACTTGACAAGGAGATTGATGTCTTCCGGGATCATACCGGTATGCCCTGTTGATGTACGGCTTTTGAAAGCAGGGACATCCTTTCGGGGCCGTTTTCCCAGTTCTGGACGGAGGTCACGACCGGTGACAGGATGATTCCGGTTCCAAGGCTTGCCTCCCAGGCGCATTCACTCGCAATCCTTCGCGCCGCGACCATGTCATCGGTATCTATGACCACGAGGACGTCCATGTCGGAGTCTGATTCCGCGTCGCCCCGGGCGCGGGAACCAAACAAAAATATCCGCTTTACGGGAAGACGTTCCGCAATCGTTCTCTTGAAATTAAGCAATATCTTTTTTTCATTTTCATTCATGGAATTGAACCGTCAACTTTGTACCACAACAGAATCAAATGTCAATATAAAACTCGTGCACTGTCAAACTACTCCGTCCCACCGCCTGATGGAATTAGTAACTGCACTGAAAGCATTGCTCGCAATATAGCTGATCAGGGACCGCACGCCAGTCGCGAGGGGCACGCCCAACCCCGGCACCAATTGCAGGAGATAGAAAACCACAATAACCCTCGCCCCGCGGATAAACCCTAAGGTGATTGACAATAAACCCCCTCCGTTGTTTATGGCTCTTTATTCCTTAAAGGGCAGCGAAACATGATCAACGTAAGCGACGTGACCCTCGCGTTCGGCAAGAGGGTTCTTTTTAAAAATGTGAACATCAAGTTCTCGCCCGGGAACTGCTACGGACTCATAGGCGCGAACGGGTCGGGAAAATCCACATTCCTCAGGGTGCTTTCGGGCGAGATCGAGCCCGGTTCCGGGAGCATCGCGCGCAATCCCCGGGAACGAATCTCCATGCTGCAACAGGATCAGTTCGCGTTCGACGAGCACTCGGTGCTCGACACGGTGATCATGGGCCATATGAAGCTCTACGACGTCCTGAAAGAGCGCGATGAGGTGTACGCGAGGGAATCCTTTTCCGACGAGGACGGGCACCGCGCCGCCGAGCTCGAGGAGCTCCTTGACGAGATGAACGGCTACGAGGCCGAGGCGGACGCGGGCGCGCTCCTGGGGGGGCTTGGAATTTCCGGGGACATGCTCCAGAAGAAGATGAAGGAGCTCGAGGGCGGCCAGAAGGTGCGCGTGCTCCTCGCGCAGGCGCTCTTTGGCAATCCCGACGTCCTGCTCCTGGACGAGCCCACCAACAACCTGGACATCGAGTCGATCACCTGGCTGGAAAACTTTCTCTACAATTTCAGCAACACGGTCATCGTCGTGTCGCATGACCGTCACTTCATCAACAAGACCTGCACGCACATCGCCGACATCGACTTTGGCCAGATCAGGATCTACGCGGGCAATTATGACTTCTGGGCGATGGCGAGCCAGCTCGCGCTCAAGCAGAAGAAAGAGGAGAACCGGAAGAAAGAGGACAAGATAAAGGAGCTCCAGGCCTTCATCGAGCGCTTCAGCTCCAACGCCTCAAAGGCGCGGCAGGCCACCTCCAGGAAAAAGCTCGTGGAAAAGCTCACGCTTGAGGAGATCCCCGTCACCTCGCGGCGCTTTCCCTACATCGCGTTCAAGCCCGAGCGCGAATGCGGGAAGATGATCCTTTCGATTGAAAACCTGTGCGCGTCGGTTGACGGCGAGCAGGTTCTGGATAATTTCACCCTCCTCGTGAACCGCAACGACAAGATCGCCTTCGTGGGGCAGAACGGCCTCGCGAAGACGGTGCTGTTCCAGGTCCTCATGGGAGAGATGAAGCCCGATTCCGGGAGCTTCAAGTGGGGCGAGACCATCACGACCGCGTATTTCCCAAAGGAGAACGCGTCGTACTTCGAGAGCGAAGCGCGGCTCTTCGACTGGCTGCGCCAGTTCTCGGAGGAAAAGGACGAGACCTACGTGCGGGGCTTCCTGGGGAGAATGCTCTTCTCCGGCGATGAATCGCTCAAGCCGGTGAACGTGTTATCCGGAGGGGAGAGGGTCCGATGCATGCTTTCGAAGATCATGCTGTCGGGCGCCAACGCCCTGGTCCTGGACGAGCCCACGAACCACCTTGACCTGGAATCGATCACCTCGCTCAACAACGGGCTCATCGCCTTCCCGGAGGTGGTCCTCTTCACGTCGCACGACCACCAGTTCATAGACTCGATCGCGAACAGGATCGTGGAGATCACGCCCTCCGGCATAATAGACCGCGCGATGACCTTCGACGAGTACATAGAGAACGACGATGTCCGGCGCATCAGGGACGAGTTCTACCACGGCCACGAGCGCCTCAACCTCTGACGGGAGGCGTTTGTGTAAGAATGGGAGATGTGGGGATTGAAGAGATGAGGGGGATAACGGATTTTAATTTCTGCCTTGTCGTTTTAAACCCCGCTTTTGGGGTGAGTGCTTGTCCGGCATCGACGCTCATAAGATTTCTCCCTGCGGTCGAAATGACATTTTTTTTACACTCACCTCAACCCCCATCTCTTCAATCGCCGTTGATCCTTTATCTCTTCATCCCCCATTGAAAGGCGCAATCACTGAAAGCCCTGAACGTGAGAGCCTAATAAGTCCACCCCATTATCCCGAATCCGATGATGTTCATGATCACCGGCACCGCGTAGATGATTCCCAGCGTGAGCAGCTTCGCCTTCATCTTCCTGAGGCTGATCACCAGGATGGCCGCGCAGAAGAAGTGGAAGTAGCCGAACAGGAAGATGAGCCACACTCCCTTGAACGAGAGGAACCACCAGGGGTATTCCCACACCAGGTGCCCGCCGTAATTCAGGACGCACTCCACGAAGACGCAGAAGACCGAATAGCCTATGGCCCAGAACCATTTTTCTGGAAGGCCCAGGATCTTTTCCTGCGTGCTTTCGGAGAGCGTGTTGTAGAAGATGATGCCCACGATCAGGAACATGAACATGATCTCGATGTTCCAGCCCACCATGGTCCTGAGCGCCGTGTCGCCGGGCGTGGTCCAGAACGCCGAGCGGCCCGAAAGCACCATCACCCAGCCGTTCCAGGTTTCGTTGAAGAAGTCCACGCCAAATATGGTGAGCCCCGCGAGCACGGCGTTCCAGTTGCCGGTCTTGCGCGCTTCCTTCATTTCCCGCGTGTAGATGTAGAACACGATCGCGAGAAGCGGGATCACGTACCACTTGATCATTGAGAAGTCGCGCAGCCCGCTCAATGCCTTGACTGTTGCTTCGGTCATAGTCTGCCTCCTGTTTATTTATTCTGCCGCGCATGACGCGGCGTGTGCGACAATTCCCAGTATCAAGGCGCAGGGGATGGGAGAGGTGGGGATAGAAGAGATTAGGGGGATTAAGATATGTTTTGCCTTCAGGCATATCAATTCTTTCCCATCTCTTCAATCGCCGTTAATCCTTTATCTCCTCATCTCCCATGAAAGGCGCCGGCACTGAATGCAATGTTACACATCGCTACGTTCGCAGAAGACCGCGGAGCATGATCTCCAGCCCTTCCTCGAACATCTTCGCGACGCTGCTGCCCTCCGACTTCACGTATGCCTTGATGAGAAACATTATGTAAATTGAAAACAGGAGCTCGGTGGCGTGCGGGACGTCCACGCGGCGGAACTTTTTCGCGCGGATGCCCTCCGTCAGGATCCCCGCTATGATCTCCATGGCGCCCCGGTTTATCTCCCTGAACCGGTCCTCGCCGGGCGTAAGGGTGAAGATGCCGCGGTCCTCCTCCAGTATTTTCCTGAGCGACGGCTGCCGCGACAGGTACTCGAACGACTGCATGGCCATGACCCGGAATTTCTTCACGGGATCCTTCTCGCGCGCGACGGCGCCGGCCACCCGGTCGCGCCATTCGATGAGCGCGTTCCCCACGGCCTTCTCGTAGAGATCGCGCTTGTCGCGCACGTAGAAATAGATGTTCCCTTTGCTCATGCCGGTTTCGCGCGCGACGTCCTCGATGGCGGTTTTTTTATAGCCGTAGCGCGCAAAGAGGCCCAGGGCCGCCCTGAATATTTCCCGTTCCCTGTCGTCGCGTGCCATTTGAATAATTGACCTTTTTATTCAGATATTCATATCCCCTGCGGGGGTCAAGTCCTTTTTGATGCTGCCGGGATGGAAAATTCACCGGGCGGTTTTTTTATTTGTCCCGGCACCCGAATCATGATAGTCTTATGCATAGCGCGACGGGGCGCGCGGCCACGAAATGGCACGCAGGAAAAAAACGATATTGCTGGTCGAGGACCAGTCCGTCATCGCGATGGCGGAAGAGGAGGCGCTCAGGGGCGCGGGATACCGCGTTGTCATCGCTCTGGACGGAGCCCGCGCGGTCGAGCTGGCCGGGCGGGAAAAGCCCGACCTCGTCCTCATGGATGTCGACCTGGGAAAGGGCATGGACGGCACTGAGGCGGCCGAGCGCATCCTTGCGGACCGGGACATACCCGTGGTGTTCCTGTCCAATCACACGGAACCGGATGTCGTGGAGAGGACGGAGCGGGTAACCTCGTACGGGTACGTGGTCAAGAGTTCGGGGACTACGGTGCTCCTGGCATCGCTCAGAATGGCGTTCAGGCTTCACGAGGCGAGAACGGCCCTGGACGAAAAGAAGGAGGAGCTGTCCGCGAGCAACGAGGAGCTGCAGGCCGCCATGGAGGAGCTTGAGGCCACCAACGACGAACTGGTTCGCTCCCACAGGGGCCTCGCCGAAAGCGAGGGCAGGTACCGCCGGCTGCACGAGAGCATTACGGACGCGTTTGCCGTGGTCGACAGGGATGGACGCATCCTGGAAACAAACCGCGCGTTCCAGGCCATGCTCGGCTACACGGGGGACGAGCTCAGGACGAAGACCTTCAGGGACATCACCCCTGCGCGCTTTCACGAAGAGGAGAGCAGGCTGCTGTCCGAGCAGATGCACGCGCGGGGCCATACGGATATATACGAAAAGGAATATACCCGCAAGGACGGCACTGCAATTCCCGTGGAACTGCGCGCCTACATGGTGCGCGACGAGCGCGGGCAGTACGCGGGCGCGTGGGCTATCGTCCGCGACATCACGGAGCGCAGGCGCACCGATAGCGAGCTGCTGAATAACGAACTGCGACTCCAGACGCTCGTCGACCTGGGACGGATGCACGGCTCTCCGCTCAAGGAACTGACCGACTTTGTCCTGGAAAGCGCCGTCCGCCTTACGGAAAGCACGATCGGCTATTTTGCGTTCGTGAGCGGGGACGAATCGGTCCTCACCATGCATTCCTGGTCCAGGGATGCCATGCATGAATGCATGATCCGGGACAAGCCCATCGTCTACCCCTTGGAAACCACCGGCCTTTGGGGCGAGGCCGTCCGGCAGCGCATCCCTGTAATAACGAACGACTACCAGGCCCCCAGTCCCCTGAAGCGGGGATATCCTGAGGGACACGTCCACGTGAAAAAACACATGAACGTTCCCATTTTCGACGGCGACCGGATCGTGATAGTCGCGGGCGTGGGAAACAAGACCGACGATTACAGCGAGCGCGACATCCGGCAGTTGACGCTCCTCATGGATGGGCTGTGGAGCATACTTCGCTATAGGCGCATGCATGAGGCGCTCCAGTCAAGCGAGGCGCGCTACCGCCTCATCACGGAGAATATCGCCGAGACGATATGGACCACGGATTTCGATCTCCGTTTCACCTACATAAGCCCCGCGATCGAAAGGCTTCGCGGCTTCACCGTGGAAGAAGCCCTTGGCCGGTCCATCGAAAGCGTGCTCACCCCCGAATCCCTGCGGATAGTGACGCGCATTTTCGAGGAGGAGATGGCGATGGAGCTTTCGGGGGAGGCGGACCCGCGGCGGGTACGCAGGCTCGACCTCGAGGAATACCGCAAGGACGGCACCACGGTCTGGGTGGGAAACACGCTGTCGTTTCTCCGCGACGTTTCGGGGAAGGCCATAGGAATCCTGGGCGTGTCGCAGGATATCACTGAGCGCAAGCGGGCCGAGATCGCCCTTCGCGAGAGCCTCAAGGTGCTCAATCGGAGCCAGGAGGTGGGGCGCATCGGAAACTGGAGCCTCGATGTGGCCACAATGCGCTTCACGGGATCGGATATCGCCCTCGAGATTTGCGGCCTGCCCGCGGGAGCGGCACCCACGTACGGTGAGATCGCCGAGCTGATGCACCCAGACGACCGCGCGCAGACGAGTCGTGCAGTCAAGAGGGCGCTGAGCGAGGGCGTTCCGTATGCCGTGAACATCCGTCTTTTCCGGAAAGACACCGGAGAAATGCGCCACATGATCTCGCGCGCCGAGGTCGTACGCGACAGTACCGGCGCGATCGTCGAACTGTTCGGGATCAACCAGGACATCACCGACGTGAAACAGGTCGAAGAGGCGCTCATCGAGAGCGAAAAGAAATTCAAGACCCTGTTCGAATCGGCGAGCGACGCGATCTTCATAACGAACAGGGAGGTTTTCCTGGACTGCAACGGGAAAACCCTGGAGATGTTCGGCTGCGAACGGGAGCAGATCGTGGGACGCTCGCCCGTGCACTTTTCGCCCCCACGTCAACCCGACGGCAGGGCATCGGAGGAAAAGGCCAGGGAAAAAATAGACGCGGCTTTCGCGGGAGGGCCGCAGTTTTTCGAATGGGTCCATACCCGGCTGGACGGAACTACGTTCGACACGGAGGTGAGCCTGAGTCCCATACAGGTGAAGCGAGAGCGGTTTCTCCAGGCCATCGTGCGCGACATCACCGGGCGCAAGCACGCCGAGGAGGAGATCCGTTACCGGAAGGAGATGCTCGAGGGCATAACGCGCTCCCTGCCGGGCGTCGTCTACCGCTTCTACGTGCGCTCGAACGGCGAAATGGGCCTCTACTATGTAAGCGAGCGGAGCGCCGAGGTGTTCGGCATACGGCCCGACGCGGAGGGATTCTTCGAGCTGTTCACCCGGTGCGTGCACGACGACGACCGGAAGAGGTTCCTTGACTCGATCGCCGACGTCTCGAATCGCGTCGCGGCATGGGACTTCGAGGGAAGGTTTGTTCGGCCCGGGGGAGCCACGATCTGGTTCCGGGGGCAGTCGGTGCCGTTCAGGCGCGAGGGGGAGATCGTTTTCAACGGCATCCTTGTCGACATCACCGAGCGGAAGAAGGCCGAGGAGCAGCTCCTCCAGGCGCACAAGATGGAATCGGTCGGGCGCCTCGCCGCGGGCGTGGCCCACGACTTCAACAACCTCCTCACCCCCATCATCGGGTACGCGGAGATGCTTCTCCTGGATCTCCACCCAGGCGACGACCGCTTTGGGCAGGTGGCCGAGATCAAGAACGCTGCCGAGCGCTCGCGCGATCTCACGCGTCAACTCCTCTCCTTCGGGCGCCGGCAGGTGCTCCAGGTGAAGCCGGTCGACATGAACGATGTGGTGAGGGGCATGGAAAAAATGCTCAGGCGCACGCTCAGGGAGGACATCGCACTTTCCATCATGCCGTACAACGGCCCGTGCCGGGTCATGGCAGACGCCGGTCAGATGGAGCAGGTCCTCATGAACCTCGCCGTGAACGCCCAGGATGCCATGCCTGGCGGCGGCACGCTCACGCTCAGGACCGGCGTGACGGAACTTGACGCGGAAGGGGCCGCGGCGCTCGGCGAAGCCGCTCCCGGCCGCTACGTCGTGCTGCACGTCCTGGACACGGGGAACGGCATGGACGAAGAGACCAAGCGCCACGTCTTCGAGCCGTTCTACAGCACCAAGGGAGAGGCCGGCACGGGGCTGGGCCTTTCCATGGTGTACGGCATCGTCCGCCAGCATGGGGGCGTGATCGGCATAACGAGCGGGGAGGGAAGAGGATCCGAGTTCCACATCCACCTTCCGTTTACGGAAATACCGGATATCGCCCGAGATACGGAACCCGTCCCGGACAACGCCGCGCATGGTGGGTCGGAAACCATCCTGCTCGTGGAAGACAACGAGATGGTGCGAAAGTTCGCCGCGATGGTGCTCAAGCGAAGCGGCTTCATGGTGGTGAGCGCGGGAAATGCGCAGGAGGCCCTGGAAGCGCTTGACCTGCGGCGCGGGGCGGTGCATCTTCTCCTGACCGACGTGATCATGCCCGACATGAACGGGAGGGATCTCTTCACCGAGGCCTCCAGGAGATATCCTGGACTCAGGGTGCTCTACATGTCCGGCTACACGGAGGACCTGATCGCGGGACACGGCATCCTTGAGCCGGGGGTTGCGCTCATCCAGAAACCGTTCTCGGTACAGGGCCTGCTTACCATGATCAGGAAGGTGATGCACGACACTTGAGCCGCAGGGCGTGACAGCGCCGTCATGCGGCCACATTTTTTAATACGGGGTACGCGATGTATTACAAGGAAGACTGGGACAAGGCCAGGAAGCGCTTCGAGGCCTTCTGGGAATGCGACATGCTGGACCGCTGCTGCATCTCCGTGACCGCGCCGCGCGCCGTCCCGCTCCCGACCACGGCGGAGCTTCGCGCGCCCGGGGACCTGGTGGAGCAGTGGACCAACCCGGAGCTGGCCTTCAACACCTACGAGTTCGTCTTTTCCATAGGCTATTTCGGGGGAGAAGCTTTCCCCACGACATCGGCCTACCTTGGACCGGGAGTGCTCGGGGCACTCGTGGGGTCCGATTATACCTTCCAGCCCGACACGGTGTGGTTCGGCCGCACCCCCGTGCTGAACGACTGGAAGGCGCGAAAGCCCCTCGCTCTCAACCGGGAGCACGAGCTCTACAGGGCGCTGCGCGCGCTTACGGGATATTTCGCCTCGAAGGCACCCGGGAGGCACGAGGTGGGCATGACCGACCTGGGCGGGGCGTACGACATCGCGGTGTCGCTGCGCGGGACGCAGGAGCTCATCTTCGACCTGGTGGACGAGCCCGGGGAGGTGGAGAAGCTCATCGAGGAAATCGACGCCGCCTGGTTCACGTGCTATGACGAGCTGTACGCGCTCATACGCGCGCACCTGGACGGGATGACTTCATGGATGCCGCTCTGGTACGGGGGGCGCTGGTATCCCCTGCAGTGCGACTTCTGCGCGAACCTCTCCCCGCAGCTCTTTGACCGTTATGTGAAACCATCCCTGGAGCGCGAGGCGGCGTTCCTCGACAGGGCGATCTACCACCTCGACGGGCCCGACGCGCTCAAGTACGTGGACTCGATCCTGGACATCGACGGGATACACGGCATCCAGTGGGTGCCCGGCGATACCGGCGTGCCGGAATCCTCGGTGGCGCACGACAGGTGGTTCCCCCTGTACGAAAAGATCCAGTCCAGGAAAAAATCGCTGGTCCTCATGGACGTGAAGCCGGGGGACGTGGAGAAGATACTGGGCCGCGTGTCGGCGAAGGGACTTTTCCTCGCGACGCGCTGCGATTCCCAGCAGGAAGCCGACGAGCTCATCGCGTGCGCGGCGAAGTGGAGCAGGGCGTAGGCGCGGCAGGCGCCTGGCTGGTTTGTCCCGGGTGGAGGATGGGCCTTCCCGCACGACGCGCAGGGAGGCCGGGGGGATAGCATTCATGTCCCCGCCTGGAACAGTCGGCCCCCCCTTTGACGCCGGAAAGACCATTTGAGCAGGAGCATGAAGATGAAGTATTTCACAGTATCGCTGGCCATGGCCCTGGCCTTCATCACCGCCGGTGCCGGCCAGGATTACACCGTGAGCAGGAACGGGAAGACCATAAGGCTCGAGGTCAGGGCGCGCGTCCATGCGGGCCTTCCCGGCTTCATTTTCATGATCGACGCCGTCAAACCCGACGACTATTCCGTGAGCGCGAACAGGATCACCGTGTATAAAAACGACGGGAAGGAAACGCGGGTGCAGGCGCTCGAGTTCGAGGCAACCGAGACCGCGGACGAAGAAAAGCTCGGCTTTATCGTTGAAGACATGAACTTTGACGGCTATAATGATATCAGGATCCAGGTGAACAACCCCGCGGCGCCCAACAACTCGTACTACTGCTGGGTATATGATCCCGCGAAGGGCGTGTTCGTCGAGGATTGCGCGCTCGGTGGCCTCATTTCCCCCGCGTTCGACCAGGCCGCTAAGCTCGTGCATTCCTACGAGCGGGTAAGCGCCGCGGAATATCTTTCATGGACCTACCGGTACGTGAACGGCGTCCTGACGCTCATCCTGGAAAAGAAGGCCACGTACGATCCCGGCACGGGCGCGCGCGTTGAAACCGTGAAAGAGCTGGTAAACGGGAAATGGATCACGAAAACCGTCAAGGGCGGTGAATAAGGAAACTCCATGGAGGAAACAGGTGACTACCATCTATAAGTGCTCCGCGTGCGTTTTGCTCGTCGCGCTCCTGGGCCTGGGCTGCGCGATGCTTCCGCCGGCCGAGAAGAAATCCGGCACGGCATTGTTCCTTGAATATACGTTCTTCCCGGAGGGACGTCCCTTCACGGGAGTGTTCACCCTGGACCGGGACGGCTCGTACGAGTACGTCAAGAAAGACGGGAAGGGCGGGTCGACGCCGGAATTCCGGGGAAGGTTCCCGGAAAAGGACATGGGTGTGATCGTCGATACGCTCGTACACACGCACCGGTTCTTTTCGATTAATCCCGACGTGAAACCGGGAGAGGTGAAAATGGACATGAGCACCGAATTCGTGCGCGTCTCCCACGACGGAAAGACCGGGACCATAGGCGGATACGCGGCCGCGAGAATCCCTGAGTTTGCTCCGGTGATCCGGTATGTCCAGGAAATATTCGCCGCGGCCCGGAAGGATTCCGGCAGGGATGTGTCCGCGGCGCCAGATTATTTTTCACTGGAATATGTTACGAGGGGCTCCGAACTGCCGGTCGAGTCAAGGTTTAATCTTTACAGCGACGGGAGCTATACCTACTCCCGCAGGCATTTAAACAGAATCGACGAGCAAGGATTCTCGGGTACGATGAGCCGGGTGGAAATGGCCGCGCTTGTCGACCGTTTCGTCAACGAATACAAATTCTTCTCCCTGCCCGAAAAGGCGCGCACGGAAATAATGATCATGGACGCGGCGACGTGCACGATGACCATTACCTATAAAGAAAAGACCCATGTCATTTCGGGCTACGCGGCCGAGTCCGTCCCGGAGTATGCGGCGGTCATGCACTACATGAACGAGATCATGGGCCGGCTTGCGAACAAGCACGAAGGCAAAAAATGAGGCCGCTCCAGGCGCGTGCGGGGCCGCGCCGACGCGGTTAAAAAATTTCCAGTGAGGCAGATCACCATGAATCGTACGACTCTCCATTCAGCCATAACGGCGGCGCTGGCGCTGGCCGTCATGATCGTGGGAAGTGCCATGCCGCCCACGGCCGCGCAGGCGAAATCCGTGAAGAAGATCGCCAGTCCCGTGGAGCTCTTCGATGCCGTGAAAAAGGGCGACCGCGCCGCGATCGATGCCGCGCTGAAAAAGGGCATTGACATCAACAGCGCGGATGAAAGCGACAACTTTGCAACACCGCTCCTCATGGCGCTCCGGAAGAGCGATTTCGAGACCGCAAAATACCTCGTCTCGAAAAAGGCGGACGTGAACGCGTGCTTCCCGTCGGGATGCATCATTCACCATGCGGCCAGGGACAGCAACACCGAGGCAGTCGTCTTCCTCGTCGAAAACGGCGCGAGGCTGGATGCCGCCACCTACAACGGCGAGACCGCGCTCTCGATTGCGGCCCTGAGATCCAACGAGCGCCTGGTCGAGTTCCTCCTGGGCAAAGGCGCCGACCCCAACCCCGGGCTCACCGACTCCCCGAGCCTCCTGAACCTGGCGAAGAAAAAGGGAAACCAGAACATAATAAACATGCTCGCGAAGGCGGGCGGGAAGGACTACGAGGGGATAACGGGCGGTGATTGATCTGTCGCAAAGCCATGCGCAGTGCCGGCACGGGATTGCGCCCGTCCGGGAAAGACGAAACACCCGGCGGACGCAATCGTGCGTTTCTCAATACACCAGATCGCTGTTCGCGAACCCCGCCCAGTTCAGGAACTCGTCCCAATGCGTGTCCCTGCAGAGAGCCAGCTTTTTGTACACGCTCGTCGCGGACTTGAGCGTGATCGAGAGACCGTGCGCCTTGTCTTTCCACGCCCTGCCGTGCCATTCGGAGAAGATGAAGGACCTGCTCTTCGCCGCCTTGCAGACGGCTGATGCCTTTTTCCGCACGGACGGTGAAACCGCGGACGAGTCCGCCACCCTGTCGAAGTACGCGTACAGGTCCTTCGTGTAGTAGCAGTTCCCGCCCCCGCACGCGTAGGCGCCAAAAACTTCCAGCCCCTGCGAGAGCTCCCGGTACAAATCGCTTCCCGCGTCGCCAGTCATCGCGGCCTCGCAGAACGAGTCCATGGCGGAGGCGAGCGTGTCCGCGTATTTCAGGTTGTACGCCGCGAGCGTCGCGTCGGACTCGCCGCGTCCGTCATAGTACTTCTTGAAATAGGTGACAACCTGTCCCGACAGGGTCCGGGCCGATACTGACGGCGACGACTTTATCTTCGCGAGAAAATTGTAGTCCCAGCCGTCGCCGGGCACGGTCTGCTGAGAGGCGATCATGTAGTCCGCGTATTCCCGGAGCTGGTAGGCGAGCTCGGCCGTTCCCATGAGGCACGCGTCGTACCCGACGATATCGACCTTCTTCCCGATCCTGCCGGAAAAATATTGCATGATCTCCTTCTGGTCTGTCTCGGAGAGGTGATTGCCGCCGTTCGTGTCGTCCCAGCACACGCCCTTCGCGAGCCTGTCCACGGCCCCGCCGTGGTTCCAGAATACCCACATGTAATGGTCGGCGGGAAAGTTCTGTGCCGCGAAATCGATGAAATTCTTCGCCGTTTCCGCGGACCCCATGTCCACCTCGCCGGCGTCTTTCAGGAGCTCCGCCGATCCCGGCGCAATGTAATAATACCCGTGCCTGTTCGTTTTCGAGCCGGAATTCTGGCCCGGATCGTTGTCCCAAAGGATCACGATGTTGAAGTTTTTATTCGACCCGGATTTCTTTATCTCGTTCACGTCCAGGTCGGAGTAGGGCGAGAGATTGTTGTCCCCGTCCAGGTAGACCAGCACCGTCCATTTCTTTTTTGGCTGGGGCAGTGACGGCTTCCCGGGCGCCCTGGAATCGTCCCCGTCCGGATCGGAAGAGTCCATCATGCCGGTTTCTTCGTCGCCGGGATTTCTTCTCGAGAAATCGTCCGGCACCTCGCATCCCGTTGAAATCACAAGCGCGATGAGCGCAAAGATACCCCACTTGATTCGCCGCATAGTATGCTCCTGTACAAAGTAGTGTGCCGCAGGCGGACCGTCCCGCATGAATGCCGCATGCGCACGCGCGCCGGCGGAAAATGAAGCGCATGCAGCACGCCGCCTCATCGCGGCATATCCTTAATACGAATGGGGAGACCAATATCGAAGAAAAAAACGGGAAGAACGCCGGGACGGATATTTTCAGGGGTGATTCGCGAAAGACGGGAACCGGGCCAAAACAGGAATAAAAAGTGGAGGAAACGCCCGTACCATTACCGGAGCCGGTACGGCCGGGCGGGCTCATCGCCCGGGTATCACTCCTTCCAGAGGGTCTTCAATTCACGCATGATGTCGAAATAATCATTCCACGGGATGAATGCCTTTCCGTTCTTCTCCATGTGCGAGGCCAGGTGGTCGCGCGCGAAGACGACCGGCGCGCGCATCGCCATGGTGAAATCGGTGATCCCGTCGCCTATGGCAACGGGGCGCGCCGCGCCGTAGGACTCGATGATCATGGCCTTGGCGATCATCTCGCTGCCGCCCTGGTAGCTGGACAGGGGGCGCATGTACTCGCCTGAGGTATCCAGGTCGATCGCGTAGACCGCGTGCACGCGGGGGATGAGGCCCTCCAGGCGCGCCTCGATCATGGCGCGCAGCCCCCCGGAGATGATCACGAAGGGAACGCCGCGCTCCTCCAGGAAGTCCAGAAATTCGGCGAACCCGGGGCGCAGGGGTTTCGATCGGACGTATTCAAGTATTTTTGGAAGCTCCCGGCTTTCCATGGATTCGATTATCATGCTCACGCCGTCGCGCAGGGTGATCCTGCCCTCGGCGATCTCGCGGCCGAGGGTCTTGAAGAGGTCGGGCTTCATGGTGAGGAACATGCCCACGAAGGTCTCCTCCGCGGTGATGGTGCCGTCAAAGTCGCAGAAGACGATGCGGTCGATGGGCTGATTGCGGGTCATTGCGTGCTCTCCTGCTCGCTGGAATGGCGCGCCGCCTGCCGGGCGGCCTGCACAGGGTATGAAGGCACGCGTATATGCACAAGCGTTTTTACGGTCCGGCCGATGGTCGACA
>CALMJO010000237.1 GCA_937864375.1 uncultured Spirochaetota bacterium | reverse complement strand
GGGTAGGGGGACACGAACGGAGGCACGCCAAAGCAGGCAGGCTCGTCCACGTAGCAGTCAAGGATGCAGTAGCGCGTCATCGGGGGTCTTCGGGTTCGCCCGCCGGGGGCACGGTGGGCAGGGCCGCTATCGCCGTTTCAAGGGGGACGCGCATGGCACCGCCCAGCTTGCGTTCGAGGCCCAGGACGAAGTCCCTGTTGGTGTTGATGAGCTCCATGATCTCCGGCGACTTTCCGTAGCGTTCCCTGAGGTCGCGCACCCGCTCCTCGAGCGACACGATGCGCTCGTGCATGACGCGCTTGTCCGCATAGTAGACGATCTCCCGCTCCTCGACCGGGCCGTCGGGAAGAAAGCCGGTAAAGATCACGTGCTGTTCCACGATCAGCGCGACGCGCGGATAGCCCAGCTCCCTGAGAAGGGCCGCGCCGGTCTCGTCATGCCGCTCGCGCGTTTCGAGTGACCGTGTCTTGGTGATGTCGTGCAGCAGGGCGGCCGCGGTCACGAGCGAGCGGTCGACGGCCGCATCGCGCTCCAGGTTGTCCGCGATCGCCAGCGCGACGCGCATGACCTGTTCGGAATGGGCGATGATGTTGGGCAGCATCCGGTGCCGCCGTATGAGGTCGTAGCATTCCCCCGTCGATGGTATATCGTCGCGGGTGGGGGTGCTCATGGGATCAGCCCTGCTTTCTCGTGTAGCAGGATTCCTGGATGAACCCGGGCACTATCCCCAGCTGGATGTAGCGTTCCCTGACGTCCAGGGGAAGGTACTTGAAGTCGCGGACGCGTTTGCGGCAGGCGGCGCTGCCGCAGTGGCAGTCCATCTCCCAGAAGTCCTCGTCCATGGACGTGGAATAGTCGAAGGTAATCTCCTCTCCCTCCCGGATGTCGCGAATGGCATACAGGTTCACGCGGGAGCCCTCGATCCGGATCCCGCTGTTGGGATCGCACGAGTGATTGATGTAGTTGTCTGCCGTTCGCGTGGGACCCAGGAATACGTCGCTGCCTACCTGGAGAAAGTGGTTGTTGCTGGGATTGAGCTTCTGTTTGTATTCTTCCCTGGTGTAGCGTTTGCCGCGAAATTCTACGATGTACTCTCCCCGCGCGATGTTCCTGTGCGCGAAGACCGATTTTCCTTTTTCCGTGCGTCGAATAATGAGATCTCCCTTGTCTGTTCCCGTCTCCTCAGCCATAGAAGAGAATCATCCCCCGTCTGCTTTGCAAGTGTCGTGGCGCGAACTATGCGGTCGCGCGCCGCAGTGATGCCTTTGAACATATCAAGGTTGATATAGAGAACGAGCATATTTGTCAATGTTATTTTAAGAGAGGCGCCAAAAAGGGCCCTCTCCGGGGCGGGGACGCGGTCATGCCGGAACTACGAGGGACCGGGGGGCCGACTTCGGCGGTACGGGAGGAACGGGTGTTCACCTCATTATAAGGAGAAATAATGGTCAAGACTGGGGTAGTCGGGGCCGAGAATAATCTAGAGTACTATCTCTGCCCAGAGCCATGATACCGATGCCCGTGTTCACGAAGAAAAGCAGGATGATCCTGTGCGCCATGCTGGCCACGGTGATTCTGTGCGGCGGCCGCGCGCATTCCAGGTTCCTGCTGGACGAGGATACCACGCCTAAAACCACCGCCGAGGTCAAGGAAGCGGAGAAGAAGCAGCGCAGGGAATTCCCGTCCTACGTGGTGACCAGCATAAAGGCGACGCTCATCCCCGACATCAAGGGCGCGGTGCGCATCACCTGGGAGGCGGACCCGGACGCCACGGAGAAATTCATCATTGGCAGGTCCAGGGAGGTGCCCGACACCCGGGACAAGGCGCTTGCGGCGATCACCATCGGCAAGGTCGCTCCCGGCGCCGATACGACCGTCATTGATTCGAACCTGCAGCCCGGCGAATACTATTACGTAATCCTTTCCGAAGACCGGGTGGTCAGCCGCACCGTGGACCTGTACCCGGACGTCAATTTCACCTCGCAGCCGGTGATCGTGGAAAAGGAGATCACGCCGGCGCCCCTGCGCCTCACCCCCGAACAGGTGACCCTGATCCATGCGCAGGTCGTGAACAAGAACCAGGTAATGGTCACCTGGCGCGGCCTGGACAAGCCCGACACCATCTACACGGTGTACCGGGGGACCGAGCCCCTCACCAATCCCGAAAAGGTCCGCAATGCGGACAGGATCGCGGTCATTACCGAAAAGAGAGAGAGCTGGATAGACCGGACCGTTACCAGGACCGCGACCTATTTCTTCGCGGTGACCACCAGGGACATAGCCGGCAACGAAGACCTCCAGCTTGTCCCGGACCAGAGCTTTACCACCGGTGGCGTGTACATCGGTTTCAAGGCTCAGGTCACGGTGGCGAACCTGCGCGCCGTTCTTCAAGAGGCAAACAGGGTGAGGCTCACGTGGGACGGGATCAGCTCGGCGGTTTCCGAATACCTGGTCTACCGGTTCGACAGGCCCATCGTCGATTCGCAGCGTCTCGCGCTCGCGACGCTCCTGGGCAGCGTGAAATCGGACGTGAATTTCTACGCGGACGAGGTGCTGCAGCCCGGGAGCTACTATTACGCGGTCCTCGTGCGTCTCGAGGACGGGACCATTGATAACACGCTCAGGGAGGGGGGGAATTACACCATAAATCCCATGGGCGTGGGAGGGCGCGGCACCGCGAGGACGGACGAGACAAGGACGCAGCCCCTGGACACCCGTATCGAAGAAAAAAAGACCGCTCCGTCCGATGAGGGCAGGAAGGTGCCCGTTTCCCCGGCGCGCCGCACGGGCACGCTGGATGAAATCCTCAGGCAGGGCTTCTTCAAGGGAGAGTACCGGTACACCGTGAAACGCCTCAAGCAGTATGCGGCAGAATCGCCTGATCCCTACGAAGCGGCGAAGGCGCGGCTTTTCATCGGGCGATCATACATAGAGCTCGGGGAGTACGAGAGGTCGCTCAAATACCTGGTGAGGCCTGATGTCGCAAGGTTCTTCCCCGAGGAGGCGCGCTTCTGGCGCGAATTCGCGTTGTCCAGGGTGAAATAATCCGGCGGCGGGTGCCGCCGGAATCGGTCTTTTTGAGTGCGGTAAATTATACTTGCAAATCGCTCGCCATGAGCGAGTCTATTTGAAGAGGAGATAGGCCATGAAGGTGAAAACGACGATCATCGGAATAGTGCTGGTACTGCTCGGCGTCGGACTGTTTATCTACTATGATTACAGCATTCGTCCCGAACGGGAGGCCGGGGAGATGCTCACCGAGGCGCGCGAGATATTCCAGCGCGGCGACAAGGACTCGGTGAACCAGGCGATCAACCTGTTCACCAAGATCATCGCCAAGTATCCCAATTCCAAGCTCATCCCGGAGACCTTTTACAACATCGGCCTCGCCTACGAGAAGATAGGGCTCAACAGGCTCGCCTACCTCAAGTACAGCTATCTCGTAAAGAACAACAGCCCGTATCTCACGGAGGATTTGAAAAAAGAGGTGCTCATCCGCCTCGCGCACATCAACGTCCTCAAGCAGTACTCGGAGGAGGGCGTGCACCAGCTCCTGAGCCTGCTCGACCAGAACTTCAACAACGAGATGCGCAGCCGCATCTATTCGGAGCTGGGGCATACCTATCTCAAGCTCGGCGATTACCGGCGCTCCAAGCGCATGTTCGATCTTTCACTTTCGGAGTTCGGCAGCAACGAGGACGCCATAGTAGGCAAGGCGCGGGCCTACAGCCGGATGGGATACGCAAACGACGCGTTCGACACCTACGAGCACTTCCTGAAGTATTACGGGTCCACGAGCCAGTACACCGGGGACGTGCGCGCTTCGTTCCGCGACCAGCTTTATTCCAGCGGCCTGGCCGCGTTCCGGCGGGGCGACTACGATTCGGCGGTCTCCCACTTCGGGCGGTTCATGCGCGATTTTCCCGACAGCTCGCTTACCGAGAACGCGTTGTACTGGACGGGCGAGAGCTATTTCGCGGTGCGCAAATTCGACACCGCGATCGACTACTTCAACCGGGCGCTCACCAACGGCTACCACCAGAAGGACCAGGACGCCCAGATCAAGAAGGGATACGCCTATTTCATGAGCAAGCGTTTCGATCTCGCCGCCCGCGAGTTCCAGACCTACCTGCGCAACTATCCCGCTGGCCCGTACGCGTCGACGGCGCGCGAGTGGAAGAACATGAGCACCAAGGAGCTTCTGTACCGGATCGAGGAGAAAAAGGTGCCCGATTTCGACGAGGAAAAGAAAGCGCCCAGGCCTAACGAAAAGAGAGTTGACAAACCGCTCGAGGATGAAGAAGTAGCGGGGAAATACCTGAACGACAGGGAAGGAAACAGGATCGAGCTGGAGAACGTCGCGGAACTCTAGGGCCGGAGGGGTATGTTTAGCAAATATTTCGAGGATCTGGAAAAGAGGCTGGCAAAAAAACCCGCGGGGAAGAAGGCGCCCGCGGGCAAAGGGAAGCCCGGCAAGCCGGGCAAGCATGAGCCGGCAAAACCCCTGTCGCCCGCCGAAATCATCCAGGTGATTTCCGGAATCATACCGTCGCATCTGAAGGCTTCCGCGCTTCGCATTATCGACCAGAGCGGGTATTCCCCGGAAAACGTCGATTTCATCATTTTCAGGGAGCTTTACAGGGATATCGAGTCCCTCATGGGCGGTTACGTGCCCTCCGAGCTCGTCTACGCCTCGTGCTTCATTTCCCCTTCCCTGAACCACGACAGTCTCAAGACCGTACTGGGCCGGGTCATCCAGGCCAAGAAGGTCGACCGGTACACCGAAAGCGATGCGGAGAAAAACATCATACCCTCGTTTATCATAGCCCGGGGCGCGGAAATATCGCTGCCCGACGCCAAGAGGGCCATCCTCGACTACTACATGTCGCACAGCATCGACTACAGCTTCGAATTCGACATCCTGGTCGTGCTGGGAGCGGGGATGGTGATCAAGGACTGGCGCGAGAAGCGGAATTTCATCGCGCTGGAAACCGGGCGCGATACTCTCATGTGGTTCTTTATCCTCGTCAACGAATACCTGGATGTCGAGAAGGGCAGGGACCTGGACCTGCGGGCCTACGTGAAGCGCACCGAAAAGTACAACGAATACTAGTCCGGAAGGCGTCCCCGCCGGCCGTATCGTACGACATTTCTTCTTGACAATCCTTATTTGACGGGTATTATTCTGCTGCGGCAGAAAATCAGAACAAAGGAGCACGGAAGCGTGAAAACTGCGAACTGGAAAGGCATTGCGGCAGTCATTCTTCTGCTGTTCTCGCTGGCGGTAACCGTGGATGCGTCGGCGAAAGAGCAGAAGGATATGATCCTGGTCCTGGATACCTCACTGAGCATGGTGGGCCAGGGCGGGAATAACATCATGCCCATGGTAAAGAAGAGCCTGGAGGAATTTATAGGGCAACTGGAGAAGGGCGACAGCATCACCTTCATTACCTTCGACTCCGAGGTAAAAGTTTGGCCAATAATCTACGTAGAGGAAAAGAGCGCCAAGGAGATACTCAAGAAGTTCCTCACCATGGTGGAGGCGAAAGGCGCCTGGACCTACACTCAGGAAATGATCAAGACGGTATTCAAGACCGCCAGGCAGCTCGAAGAAAAAGACAAAACGCGCAACACCGTGATAGTCGTGCTTACGGACGGAATTGACGATCCCCCTCCGGGTTTCCACGCCGACCAGTTCAACATCAAGGACGTCAGCGCCGCCGACAAAGACTGGTTCATATTCCTGGTGAATTTGGGCGAACTGAAGAACAATCCCAAGTTTGCGAAGCTCCAGCAGGAAATTGGGGGCAACACGAAGGTCGTGGACGGCAGCGACGTGCAGAAACTGCTGGAGAAAGACCTCATGAAAGACGTGGATAAGGCCGTTGAGGAACGCCGGAGCATCTGGCGGAACCCCCTCTTCTACCTGGCGGTGCTCGTGCTTGTGCTCCTGGTCGGGTATCTCGTGTACCGGCGCATGGCCCAGGTCAAGGTCACCGGAAACCTGGAGTACTGGGACCACACCATGATGGATCCGTACGTGAAGACCTTCGACATCACCAAGCATGCGGCAAGGGCGATCCTTGTCGGGGTAGGGCAGGGATGCGTGCTGAAGATCCGGGATATGCAGGTGCATGAGCCTTTCAAGATCTACGCAAAGCGCGACAAGGATAAGGTCCACATCTATGCGGAGCCCGGCAAGACGACGGAGCTGGTCAGGCAGAAGGGAGAGCCTGGAAGCGCATTGAACGATGGAGACATATTCAGTGTCGCGAATTACTCGTTCCGTTATACGGTATAGAGAATATATTCGTGCCATTGCAGGCCCCGGGGGCAAAAAATTTGCCCCCGGGGGAAAATAAAGCCTTGACATGGATGGTTTGACTGGTAAATTTAAGCCTAAATTTCCATTTTCGGCTGATAAAGAGCGGAAAATGCAGTTATTCACGTCAATATAGCAAATACGCACCGGGTGTTCAGAACGAAAGTACGTGTACGATAAGGAGGTTATTATATGACAGTTGCTCAATTCCCCAAGAGCCCTAACAAGGTTCACCCTACCGAGCCGAGTGCCGTAGGTTCGAGGAATTCGGTCGTCCAGGAAGGGCGGGATAAAATCGCCGAATCCAAGGTAATCCTCGAAGAAACCGCCGACAAGGTTCTAAACCATGTCCTGACGAAGCTGCCCGAGGAGGTCCTCACAAAACTCGAAGTCATGGGCGGGATAAAAGAGAAGCTTTATGGCTATATCAACCAGACCTACGTCAACATGTTCAACCGCTACACCGTGACCATGGAAGACGAGTTCATCAAAAAGGTCCGCGATTTCGTTGACAAGGAAGAATCGAAGGGCCTGGCCCGCTATACTCCCCGCGAGCTTGTTGACCTGCTGGACAAAATCGGCGGCGCCGACAAATTCAATACCGGTGAAATCGAAAAATCGATGGTGAACATGTACGGTCACCTGATGGGCCACATCCAGCGCGGCATGAACGACCTCGAAAACGAGACCAACTCGATCCTCCGTCAGAAGACGGACGTCGGCGCATTCGTTCGCGGTGAGAATGCCTACGCGATCATCAAGTGTATCTTCAAGGACAACAATCTCCGTCCCAAGTATGTCTATGATGTGAAGCTTTCGATCAACATTCTCGACAGCGAGCTCATCAGCCCCATTTACCACTACCAGGTGACAGTCGAGTCTCTCCTGAAAGACGCCATTCAGAAGCACGTCCAGGAGCTCATCGACCGCCAGATCCAGTCCCTCAAGGACGAGCTGGTCGACCAGGGGAAGAGCGAGCTTACCGGCGCCGAGATCATGTTCGAAAAAATCAAGAGGATCGAACACTTCACGGACGACGACAAGGAAGACGAAAAGTCCAGAAGGTACACCATCCTCGCGAAGAAGTTCCTGGACAAGATCGAGGGCCTGCGCGCCGAGATCGACGTCGAAGAATACGATCCGCTGAACATCCGCGAAAACATCAAGTACATCATCGACTCGGAAAACATCCGTAACCGCGGCTACAACACGTGCGTCAATGCGCTCACCTCCATCCTGGACACCAGTAAGCTCGGCTACCAGGTATGCGACAATATGAAGAACGCGCGCGTATGCCAGATCCGCGAGTACGAGGATATGGATCGCGTTATCCTCCCGGACGAGCGTTACGCAATCCGCCTGGCCTTCTACGATCAGAACCAGCTTCGTGAAGAGAAGAAGGAATACGATCGCCAGATGGAATCCTTTACCCGCGAAGTATTGCGGACCTGGGATGTCGTTCACGCCCACTACGAGTCGAAGAAGCGTTTCCGCTCGCTCAAGGACTTCAACGACCTGGCTGACCGCCTCATGAGCAAGGACTGGAGGCGCCAGAAGAAGGAAGAGGAATCCGATCCCAACACCGTTCTCTGGAACGAGATCGGCGAAATGTACAACGAGAACTCGTTCGTCGAGAAAAACAACCGTACCTACGAGGACAGGGTTGTAAATCTCAAGAACAAGCTCAAATACCTGCGGGACATGCTCCAGAAGATGCACGGTTACCAGAACCCGATCGAGCGCGTTATCCTTGACGAGCGCATCAATTTCGTCGAGAAGCGCTTCCACGAGTTCACCTACAAGATCAATCCTCACCACATCCAGCCCGGCCTGGTGCTCGACCTCGACATCACCACGATCAAGAGGAAGCAGTACATGCTCAAGGGCATGGCGAACGTGCTGAACGAATTCCTGTATGGCATTTCCAAGGGCTTCGCCGATGCGGCGTTTGCGCAGTTCAAGAGGCGTCGTTCTACGGTTCGTACGGATATCGATCAGACGTTCCAGGAGAACGAGATGAAGGAAAACATCTTCGAGATGGCGTACAAGGCCGAAGGCGGGGAAGCCGCACCCTCTGAAATCAAGGGATCGGTGGACCTCTCTCCCAAAGCCAAGGGGAAAGGCAAGGTTTCGGGGCTTAAAGAGCTGTAAAAAGCAGAATTTCGCGTAATAATCAAAGGGCCGCCCTCAACGAGGACGGCCCTTTTTACATTTCGGGGATAAAGACGGGATCAGATTATTGTCATACCATCCACAAAATGCTTGCAATTAATTCTTGAAGTCTTTAGCATACCTTGAGGTATTCAAAGAAACCGGTGCCTCGGGTTCCGGAGATTGTTGTTTTCTACAAGTAAAAATTAAAGGGGTATACGCTATGGAAAACGCCTTTTATATGCTGGCGACGAGAAGCAATTTCAATAAAGCACTAAACCATTTCTTCAAGGTGAATGAAATCGTCGACGAGCTGGAGGCAAAGAAGAATCTGGCGGATGTGATAAATGCCCAGCTGGACGCCAAAGAGATGATGAAAGACCAGGTCCTGCCAATAGTGGGGGCGGTCATAAGGGACAAGTACGGTTATTCCTGCGATTCCTGCAATGTTCATGTGACCATAACCGATTTCAGCAAGATTTCCGGAGAAACGGTCAAGTGGACGGCGGTCGATATTCTGCTCGTCTATTACAATCCCGGCGGCGAAATAGTACTGATCAATCCAAAGAATGCATCAAGCTGGGACCGGGCGAGAGAGCTGACCAAGGACCAGCTCGTGGTCATCTATGCCTCCCATAGAAAAGCCGAAAAAAACAAGCAGATCGAAAAGGAAGCGATCAAGGCCATCGAGGAGATGCTCGCGGGAAAAGATGTGTTTATCAACAAGGATTTCATAGACCAGACGGTCGCGCCCAAGATCGAAGCCCCCAAGCCGGCTGCCCCGGCGACACCGGCCCAGGCCGCGGTGGACGCCGCAAAGAAAAAAATGACTCCCAAGTACTCCGTGCAGGTTTCGAACGAGCTCTTTCACAACGGGAATGTGGAGGCATGGAAAAAAATCGTCGAGAGCTTCAAGGTGTCGTTTCCCGAGCTTGACGTTCTCATTTTTTACGAAAACGAGATAATAAACGATATCAATACCCTGTTCAAGTGGGGCAAGGTGAAACACGGCGATCCCATCTTCTTCCAGGTAGCGGGAGAGAATATCCGTGGAGTTTCCAAGCTCCAGAAGTATCTCTACGAGGGAGCCAGCCCCCGGTATGAGCAGTTCCTCAAGCTTGATCCCGGAAAGGTGCTGAATCTGTTCTAGTCGAGCCAAGAAGAATCTCTTATAATCATACACAAGGGGGTACGAGACGCAATGGAAAATATCATATTTTTTAATAAAGACCTTAAAGATGTCGACGACAAGACAAAGAAAAAACTCGGGATACGCGGGAAGCGCGCGGTGGAGCTCGCCATGATGGGGCTCCCCATTGCCCCTGGTTTTATCATAGATTCGGAGCTGACCCAGAAGCTTCCCAAGATCAACCTGAAGGAAATCCTGAAACCGCACATCGAGCGCCTGAACAAGGAGACGAAAAAGGTCTTCGGGGATCCCAAGAAGCCGCTGCTGCTGAAGGTGGTGCTCAGTTCGGACCTGAACGTGCCCAATTTCCCTTCCATTCACAATATCGGCCTCAACGATAAAACGGTGACGGGATTCGGCCAGTTCACGGGCATGGATTTCGCGTACGGTGAATACCGATTCCTGCTGCGCGGTGTAGGCACCAAGATACACGGGATACCGGCGGCGGATTTCGATAAAATCGAGGGCAAGCTTTCCAAACCCAAAGCGGAGGAACTCAAGAAGATCGTTGACAATCACAAGAAATATCTTGGCGACAAGTTCAGCGAGGACGTATATGACCAGTTGAGCCTTATTCTGAAGGGCGCCGCGGCCAAGTACTGCGATTCCGAGATCGACGTGGACAATTCCCTGTCCATCATGGTCCAGGTCATGGTGTACGGCAACTACGGCGAGAGCTCCTACTCGGGGAATTACTTCACCCGGAACATCATCGAGGGCGATCCCGTCATCCAGGGAAGCTTTTTACAGAACGAATTCGACATTGACAAGGCGAAACCAAAGGAAATCGCGAAGATCGACAAAAAGTATTTCGACAAGCTCGCCGACATAGGCAAGAAGGTCGAAGAAAACTTCAAGGAGATCAGGGAGATCAAGTTCACCATCGAGGAAGGGGATTTCTGGCTGGTGGAACAGCGCGACGTGGACGAGAAATCCACCCAGTCCCATATCAAGACGCTGCTTGACCTGTGCAAGCGCAAGAGCATCACCGAGGATTTCCTGGTAAGCAGGATCAACCCCAACCAGCTCAACGAGCTCCTTCACCCGATCATCGATCCGCGCACCACCGCGGGCATCAAGAGCATCAAGGGAGGCATCGCGGGATCGACCGGCGCCGCGATAGGGCGCGTGTTTTTCTCCACGCCCAAGCTGCTCGAGGAGCACAAGCGCGCGGTCATGAACGGCGGCGATACCAACATGATCCTGGTGATGACCTCGTCCTATGCCGAAGACGTAAAGGCGATCGAGGTCGCTCGCGGCGTTATCACCTCGGAAGGAGGTTTTTCCTCCCATGCGCCGGTGGTCGCCCGAAGCCTGGGCAAGGTCGCCATGGTCCAGCCTGAAATGAAAATCAGGGGCACATCCTTCACGCTGGCGGGAAAGACGGTGAACGAAGGGGATTTTGTGTCGATCAACGTTCCCTACTACGAAGCGCCCACGATCTACCTGGGAAAGGTTGGGCTCATAGAGCCCAATTTCAAGGAAAACGGGCTGCTGGATTTCCTGAGCATAGTCGAGCATTTCATAGGCGATTTCAACGTGAGGGCGAACGCCGACCTGGGAAGGGACGCGAAAGTGGCGCGCGAGTTCCATGCGTCCGGTATAGGCCTGTGCCGCACCGAGCATATGTTTTTCAACGAAAAGCGTATCATGAAATTCCGCGAAATGATTCTTTCCGAGGGAGAAGAAGAGCGGCGCAAAGCGCTCGATCAGCTAAGGCCTATGCAGAGGAGCGACTTTTACGACCTGTTCAAGATCATGGTCGGGTATCCTGTGACCATAAGGCTGCTGGACGCTCCCCTCCACGAGTTCCTGCCCAGGACCGAGGCCAGCATGGCCGAATTCATCAAGTACATGCAGACCCGGAACAAGGGAGTAAAACCCGCCGAAATCAAGACGCGCTGCGTCGAAATGTCCGAAATGAACCCCATGCTGGGACATCGCGGCTGCCGCGTCGCCATTACGTATCCCGAAATCTACGAGATGCAGTGCCGTGCGATTTTCGAGGCAGCCTGCATGCTGAAGAAGGAAGGAATCGACGTTCATCCCGAGATCATGATCCCGATCGTGATGACGGAAACCGAGATCAAGTTCATCAAGAACGGCAAGAAGATCGAGGGCAAGGTCGTCAAGGGAATCCGCGACATCAGGGACGAGGTGCTGGATGAATACGGGATCGGCGAGCTTGATTACAGCGTGGGCACCATGATCGAGCTTCCGGCCGCGGCGCTGGGCGCGGGTTCCATCGCCCAGTACGCCGAATTCTTCAGCTTCGGGACGAACGACCTGACGCAGACGACGTACGGCCTGTCGCGCGACGACGTGAATTCCTTCTTCCCGAGCTATACGATGTACGATCTCGTGAAGAACAATCCGTTCAAGGTGCTGGGAGACCAGGTGAAGGAGCTCATCGAGCTCGCCACTCTGCGCGGAAGGCTCAGCCGTCCCAATCTCAAGGTTGGACTCTGCGGGGAGCACGGCGCCGACCCGGAAAACATCGATTTCTGCATGAAGTCCGGGCTCAATTACGTGTCCTGCTCGCCCTACGCGATACCGCTGGCCAAGCTTTCGGTCGCGCAGAACGTTCTTAAATCAAGGGAGAGCAAGTAAGGGGACGTACGGAATCTACAGTAGCAGGAAATGAAAGGGGGCTGTCCCGAAAGGGCAGCCTCTTTTATTTTTACGGCCCGGGAGGGGACACGGGCATACGTTCTTGGTTCATCGCTGTCCGATATACGAGTGAATAAGCTCGTGTGACGCATAAAGGATAAAAAGACATTCAATTTGTTGGCGGAATACGAGGGCTTGAATCGGGAACCCTTTGGAAGTCTTACGTGGGCCCGAGAGTATTTCGTGGCCATCTCTGCACATATCACGGATGATGTAATGAAACACTATGAAGAACAAGGTGAAGCCTGAAGGGAGTAACTTCCAAACAGATGCAGCTCTTTAGCCGGTTTTAGTGGAACGAGAAGCCGTCGCCTTCAGGCAGTGATTGGTTCACTTCCCATGAATCTCGTTTTCGACCTGGATGTTCATATTGATCAATTCCATGGAGCGTATCGGGCGAACAGCGGCATTCCTGATCCGGATTTCTTCGGCAATATAAAGACCAAGGAATATCAGGCTGGATATGCAGAATATGCCGAAGTAAAACAGGAGTGCAAAATTCCGGGGAAGATGAAGTAAAGAAAGTGAAATGAAGCCAAAAATACAGGTGAGGCCGTAAAAGACGACCAGGATGGTCCTCACCGACAGGCCCAGTCGCATTAAACGATGATGGATATGGTTATTGTCGGCTACAAATATGTGCTGTCCGTTGCTGCTTCTGATTAAAATTACACTCACGATGTCCAGGATATGAAGGCTCAACAGGGCCAGGGGAAAGAGGAAAAGCGTAAATGTCGATGTTTTACTTACCCCCATGAGGGGCATGGTGCCGAAGAGGAAACCAAGGAAATAGGCGCCGCCGTCGCCCATAAATATTTTAGCCGGCGGGAAATTGAATACCAGAAAGCCCAGAATGGCTCCTGACATGATCAGGGAGATCATAAGAACAGCCGTATTCCCGTTCGAAAAGGCAATTGCTGCCATAAAAAGGGCGGCTATGAGTGAAACGCCTCCGGCAAGGCCGTCCATACCGTCCATGAGGTTGATGACGTTCACGAAAAGAACGATCCATATGACGGTGAAAACAGATGACAGGACGCCCAGTTCAATGGTAAAAAGACTCAATACTTCGATTCTTTCTATGGACAATCCTGAATAGACTGCAAGGGAAGCGGCAAGAATCTGCAAAGCCAGCTTATAGCGAGCCCTGAACTGCATGATGTCATCGAGAAATCCGGTTAAAAAGGCGCCAGTTATGGCTGTGGTGTATACGGCTGTATTGCAGTAATGATGCAGGGTGCCGTTAAAAACGCCGAACAGATAAAGAGCCATGAAGCCGGCAAATATCGCTATTCCGCCAAGGCGGCTAATATTGCAGTTGTGTATTTTTCTATTATCGATATGATCGAAGAGATGCAGTTTACGGGATGCAAAAATGGTCAGGGGTATAATCCCGGCGGAAACGCAAAAGGCGGACAAAAATAATGTTATTTTGGTCATAAATTCCACACTAATTTATCTATTTTTTAAGCGCTGTCATCCCATAGGATGACATGAATGATAAAAATGCTATTACGTCTCAAATCCTGAACTCAAAAGTTCAAAGGTTTCAGCAAAATTCGATAGTGTCAATTATTATATTGGTTTTCGTTCAAGTGCAACAATTAATAATAAAATTGTATTTTCAAAAGGCAGCTAAAGAGTACATAATAAAATAAATGTCAGGTTGTTTGGTATATGCTATCCGTTCCAAATGTTACTGTTTGCTAAATTTAGTGCGCAGATATGCAGTCCCTTATATGTTTTTCGAGAACGCGGTAGCAAATTCAACAGTATCTATATTTCTAGCAACAGGGATAAATTATTCGGGGAAAGGTTTTTCGTCAAGGATTTATTGCATATAAAAGCTACCCAATTCCCTGAATTCAAGGACGAACTGCAACAATAGAAAATAGTAGCCTCATGGGAACCATCCCGTAGGATTGAGTCGACCAAAACACCAACCCAGGAGATGGAAACCCATGAGACCGTATTCACAAATAACAGCAGATGAACGTCGTGTCATTCAAAATATGCTCTATAACGGAGTTTCCAAGAAAGAGATGAGTGAGCATCTTGGTCGTGATCGATCGACGATTTTCCGGGAATTTAAGCGAAATAAAACGAAAGGATACAATTACCGCGAAGCGCATAAACAAGCCAGCGCACGTCGACATACGCGCTTGGGAAAGCTCTATAGCAATGGTACGCTGCGTCTTATCGTGTGTTCCTTGCTCATAGAGAAGTACTCTCCCGCAGTCATATCGTTTTATCTGAAGGATTCATTTCCGAACGAACCGGAGATGCATATTTCGTATGAAACGATCTATCGATGGATATATGACCAGAAGCAAGCAGAAGGAAAGCCCGGCCTGACACAGCATCTTTTCACTAGAAGAAGAAACCGCCAAAATCGGGGATTAGTATACAAAAAGCGGGGAGTAAGTACTGGAAAACGAGGGATTCGCGAGCGACCTCTGGAAGCCGATGAGAAGAGTGAAGTCGGCCACCCTGAGGGAGATCTAATCGTAAGTGCGGGTAGTGACGCCTATATGCTGACCCTGGTGGATCGAAAGATAGCACATACTTGGGGGCTTCCGGTCTATTCCAAAGACTCCGAGATGGTCTCCCGCGCTGTTGTGGAGGCTCTCGGCGATCTGCCTGACGGATTTGTTAAAACCATCACGTTCGATAATGGAAGTGAGTTCTCCTCGTATGGAATAATCGAGCGCGCGCTAGTGCTCTGACTTTATGAATATCAATTAATGGAAAAAGTGCTATTAATATTTT
>CALMJO010000236.1 GCA_937864375.1 uncultured Spirochaetota bacterium | reverse complement strand
GATAACATGCAGGGTGCCGGGCGGGTGACGTTTGGTGGCAGTGGTTCAGGATCCAATCAATTCAGCGGCCCCAGACAGATTGCGATCGATCCCCAGGGTAGAATTCTTATCGCCGACAGCGGCAATAACAGGATAGTTAGAATTGATGATATGCTAGGAACTAACTGGACCGTCTGCATGGGGGAAACCGTCTGTACTTCATCTGGAGACACTTTCTCAGATCCCGAAGGAGTCGCGGTGGACGATGAAGGAAATATTTATGTAGCTGACACGGGCCACCGCCGCATAGTAAAAATGAGCGATATGTGCGGAAATGGCTGGGAAACATTTGGGTCGTCGGGAACCGGACTGAATCAGTTTTCATTTCCCTACAGTATTACCGTTATTCCCAAGCTGTGATAAATGAAGGATTTTGAATTCGACCACGGAGGCACCCATGACAAAATCAGCGCATCTCACCATCATCCTCATCACCTCTCTCGCCCTTGCGCTCCCGCTCTACGCCGCGAAGGACAAGGGCGGGACTGCCGCCAAGGCGAAGAAGCCCGCGTCCGCGGCCGAGGTCAAGGCTGCGCAGAACGAGCTTCAGCGCACCTGGGACAGCTTCGTCGTAATCTTGCAGAACTGCATCGACGGCGGGGACGGCTCGCCCACCTCGCCCACGGGCGCCGCCTACACGGAGCTCTTCGCCGACCAACTCAAGGACTACTTCAAGGAGATGCGCGCGGCCGTGACCAAGGCCCAGGCCGCCGGCGTCGCCGACGACTTCAGGCTGGAGTGCTCGACCGCCGACAACAAGGCGCGCATCAAGGCCATGAGCTTCGCCGAGGTGAAGCGGAAGATGCCGGACTGGCAGGCCATCGCGAACAACCCGCAGAAGGTGATAGCCGAGCGCGCCTCTGCGGACGAGGCCGCCGACCAGGCGACATACGGCGCCTACTACCAGCTCCTGACGGGGGACAAGCTCGCGGTCTTCAAGGGCTGCAAGAACTGCAGCTATTACACCAGCGGCAAGGTGGAGCTCGCCTCGGCCCAGGCGTTCGCGGGCGCGGCGGTATGGTACACGGCAAGCTTCAGTGAAGATTACCCGTACGCCTGGCGCGTCCACGGCATCCGCTTCCAGGGGGACAAAATCGCGCAGGAATGGGACGAGGAGGGCACCGGCAGCCGCTACGGCGACGTTCCGGCATGGCCTTTTAAGTAAGGGACCCCGGAGGTTTCGGGGGGCCGAATCGCTTATATACCATCAACGGGAGGATTGAAGGATGAAACACGCATTGTTATGCATGATCGCAATGTGCGCTGCAGCGGCGCTCGTCGCGGGAACGGGCTGCGGGAAGAAGGGTAATCCCGCGGCGGACAACAAGCTTCGCATGTGCGAGGATGTGGAATGCCTCAAGGCCGCGCTCGCCGAGGGCGCGAACGTGGACGCGCTCAGCCAGAGCGGCGACACCAAGCTCCTGTTTGCCGCCGCGGACGGCAAGGTCGACATGGCCAGGTTTCTCATCGAGAATGGCGCTGATATTAACTTCGCCGGCAAGCTTCTCAAGGAGACCGCGCTGCACAAGGCGGTCATCCGCAACCAGAAGGACATGGTGAAGCTCCTCATAGAGAAGAAGGCGAAGCTCAGTCCCGTCGCGGCGAACAACTTCACCCCGCGCAAGCGGGCGAAGTCGGATGGCTTCATGGACATCGAGAAGCTTCTCGCGGACGCAGGAGCGAAGGAATAGACGAAGGATCAGGCGCGCGGAGACGCCGGTACGCCAGTCGGCGTCCCCGCCATTTTTTCCTCTATTGAATCCCCCCTCTTCCCGATACCGCTTTCCGTGAACGCGCGTGCGCCGCGAGAACGAGCGCGGCCGCGGCGAACGATACCGCACTCGCGGTGAACGCCGGGCGGTAGCTTCCCGCGGTGTCGATGAGGAACCCCAGCGCGAAAGCGAAGAGCATCATGCCGCCGTTGAAGGTCGCGGTGAAGAGGGCATTTGATTTGCCGCGCTCGGCCGGAGGCACGATGCCCACCATGTGGGCGTTCAGGACCGGGTAGAGGAATCCGTGCACGAGTCCGTACATGAGCCCCGTGAGCGTGAGCACGGGCATCCCCAACGGAAGGTTGAAGCACGCGTTCATGACTGCGCCCAGCGCGAGCATGACGACGACGAGGGTCGAGGTCTCCTTCCCCCGGACGACGCGGATGAAGGTGAACCGTATCACGACGAGCACCGCGATGTAAACGACGAAGAAGTATGAATAGCTCAGGTCCTTCGCCGTGAGTACGAAATTGGGAAGGTAGGTGAGGATCACCCCGAAGCCCCCGCCAAAAACCAGCGTGACGAACGAATACACCCTGTAGGCCGGATCGCGGTAGAGCGCGCCGATTCCTTTGACGCGATCGACGCCGTCCCCGCCGGTGCGGGCACCGCGCGGCATCGACAGCGCCAGCGCAAGGGCGAGCGCTGCGAGCGAGGCGGCGATCACGAAAAGCCATTGGTGGTGCATGCCGTTCCTGAGGAGCAGCTCCCCCACCGCGGGACTGATCGCGTTCGACGCCGCGCCGGTGATCCCGTAGATGCCTATGGCCTCGGCGGCGTGCTCTTCGGGCACGACCTCGAAGATCACGGTGGTGCCCAGGATCATCGCGAGCGAAAAGCCCATGCCGTGGAGAATGCGCACCGCGGGGATGAACCAGGTAAGCGCGCTTATCCCCGCATACGCCAGGTAGATCAGCACCAGCGAACCGTAGCCGATTCTCAGCAGGAGCGCCCGGTCCCAGCGGTGGATGAGCGCGCCAATAGTCACGCTTGCGACGATGACGAGCACCTTGTCGATGTTGTTGACGGCGCCTATGTAGGACTCGCTCGCCCCGAGCTCCTTCAAATACACGGGAAGCAGGATGAAAAAGGAGTTGCCCAGGAAGAAGCACAGGTTCGCCATGGCCATGATGTAGAAGGCCCGGGGGAATCGTTTTGCAGGAGTGCCTGTGCTCGTGCGTGCCATGCGCGGATGCATAGCACGGGGTCATGCGGAAAGGCAAGCGATTAACGCGCCGGCGGCGGTCCGTCTCCTTCGCGTATCCAGTTCATGGTGAAGCGCGCGAGCTTCAGGCATTTCGTGCGGTACTTGTTCCTCTGTTCCCATCCCTGCTCGAAGAGTGCGTAGACTATGCCCCCGTGCGACGTGATATCGGAATACCCCGCCTCGTGCGCCTGGAAGATCCTCGAGACCGGCCAGGTCTTCCCGTCGTCGAAGCTCGCCCGGATTCCCAGCGGCTCGCGCGCGCCCCGCATGTTGAAAATTTTCACCCGGAAATCCGTCGCAAGGTCGCAGTAGATGTTCGAAAAAAGCATGGTGCGCTCGTCGAACCGATGGAGCGCGCCAAAGCAGACCGCGTCCGGCAGGTGCGCGTCGAGCGCGGGCCTGGTCCAGCCCGCGGCCCCGTCCGCGCTCACGCTCACCGAACGGTACGCGCGATCCATGCCAAAGTCTTCGTTGCGCATGTTGAGCATGACGCGCCCGTCGGAGAGCTCAACCGCCACTGGCTCGCCCGCTCCCGCGTCGTCGAGCGTCGCGACCATCTCCCCGGCGCGCCAGGTGCGGCCCCCGTCGTCGCTGTAAACCGTGGAAGGGTGCTGCGGATGGTGCCCGTCTCCGCCCCCGCCGGGTGAGAGCCACACCGGTGCGAGTAATCTCCCGCTTCGCAGATGGATGCCGTGTCCCGGCCCGAATGCGATCACCTTCCAGGGGTACGCGCTCCTTAATTGCTCGAAGACATGCGTGATCTCGACAGCCTGGGTCCAGTGCGCACCCGCGTCGGCGCTCCTCCTGTACCAGGCGCGGCGATAGCTCGTATTATACAGGAAGTGAACCGTTTCGGAGGCGCGCTCGGCGATCATGACGGGATTGTTGACCATCGACCCCTCGCCGGCGGCCACGGGCGTCATGTCCTCCCAGGTGTCGCCTCCGTCGCGGCTGCGCCTCATGCAGATGTCCATGCGCGCCCAGTCGCTGTACCCGCGCCGCGCCTCGCAGTAGGTTATGATTGTTCCACCGGGCGTCGCGACGATTCCCGGTATCCTGAACGTGGTATAGGCGGGGTCGGACGCCGCATCGTAGAGGACGCGCACGTTGAAGTCGCGCGTGCCGATCGGTCCCCGCTCCGGAGCCTCTCCGGGAGAGCCCGCCGCAAGGAGCGCCCCCGCCGCGAGGACGAGGGCCGCCCCGATGATCGCATACGAATAGAACACGCGCGTATGCCCCGGCGCGCGCCGGTATGCGCGCAGCGCCGCCAGTCCCGCCAGGGCGCCCGACGAAAGGAGCAGCCAGGGGCCGACTGCCGCGCCCCAGTATTCGACCTGCGCGACGAGAACCGCATCGCCGGCCTGGATGAACAGCACCAGGATCATGGCGCCCCACACCAGGAACACGGCGGCCGCCCCCAGTTTCTGGAGCATGCCCGGCGAGGGCGATTTACCGGATGCGTGCCTTCTCGCGTGGATGAAGACGAGCGCGGCGTGGTAAAGGGCGAGCAGGGCTGTCGCCGCCAGGATGACGAGCACCCAGTTCCCGCCAGGACCGATCAGGCGGGCAAGAAAACGGTTCACGTCCTCCCACAGCGTCCTCATCGCAAGCAGCAGGAGGAGCACGGTGAGCGTGGTCATGCATACGATTCCAAAGAAGATTATCCAATGTGCGCCGCGTCCCCTGTCCGTACCGGTTTCCATTTCGAGTTACCTCCTTCGCGGCCCGCCCGGGCCGGCAATCGCGCGGGAAGCGCCGCTCCCGGGGCAATGCCCCTTTTTTTATTTGCGTTTCCACTGCACCAATGCGATGCTTGCGCGTTAACATGCGTCTGCAGGATAGCCCTGGACCTGGACGGACGCAATCCAAATTCTACGAAATAAGACGGCGGCGCTTGCGAAAATCCCGGGCGCGGGTTGAATTTTCAATTTACGTTTACTACCTTTTGGAGGGGGGCGTATGGACGGCACCGCACAGGATCATCACCGGCACGGACCCGACCGGATACTGCGTGCGGTATCGTGGGTAATCCTCGCGTCCTGGGTGCTGTGCCTTGCGGTCTTCCTGCTTATCGCCTTCATCCGCGCGCCCTATGCCGGGTTCCAGTACGAGGACCTGCGCATCCGGTTCATGGAGGGCGAGGGGCTGTCAATGATGGACGTCGTGCTCATTCTCATGACGGCGCAGATGATTATGGGAATAACCGGGCTTGCCATCCAGGCGCGCCGCATGAGGCGCACCACAGACCATTACAGCGTCGCGCTCCTGCTTTTTACGCTCGCCTCGTTCGCGGGCCTGGTTTTATATTCGCAGCTTTACTGATCCGCAGGCGCGCGATGCGCCGTTTAACGAACAGGGCCGCGTCCCCGGCGGGCGCGGGGAAGGACTCTCCTACCAGGCGAAAGCCCCGCTCCTGAATAACTCGATGCAAACGTCCACGACGCGCTCGTCGTACTTCTTTCCTCTCTGAAGACCGATCTCTTCAAGGGCCTTGTCCACGCCGGGGGAAATCCGGTAGGGGCGCTGCGTCGCCATCGCCTCGACGACGTCGGCCACCGCGAGTATTCTCGCCTCGAACCGGACCTCGTCCTCGCTGAGGCCGTAGGGGTAGCCGCTCCCGTCCAGGAGCTCGTGGTGCTGCAGCACGATGGACGCGACGGGCCAGGGGAATTCAATGTCGCGCAGGATCTCGAAGCCCATCATGGGATGCAGCCTGATGACGCCGAACTCCTCGTCGTTGAGCCTTCCCGGCTTGGTGAGAAATTCGCTCGGGACGTAGATCTTGCCCAGGTCGTGCAGGTTGCCGGCGACCATGATCCCCTCGAGCATCGTGTCGTCCACCCCGAGATCCCTGGCGATGGCGACTGCTAGTATGGAAACCCGCTGCTGGTGGCCGGCGGTATAGGGATCGCGCTTTTCCAGCGCGTACATGAGCGAATTCACCGTCTGGTGGAAAAGGCGCTTCGCGAGATTGGTGCTCTCCTGCAGCTGGCCCGTGCGCTCCCGCACCTTTTCCTCGAGCTCCTGGTTCAGGCGGTGCAGGTCGTCCCTGCTGTGGACCAGCTCCCTGTTGGAGAGGTCCAGGTCCCTGTTTTTTTCGAGCAGCTGGTGCTGGAGGAGTACGACCTCGTTCCGGCTCTGCTGCAGGGACTGGCGGTAGAGGATCTCCTTGGTGATGTCGCGTATGACGATTACCGCCGGGTGCTCGTTCAGCGTGGAAGTGATGACGTGGAGATCAAAGTAGATCTCGCGGGGGGACGTTCGGGCCAGCCCCTCCATGCTGAACTCGGGAATCTCCCCGTTCAGCACCGAGCCTATTTCATTCTCCCGCTCCGCGCTTTCGGGAACCAGCGCGGTGAGCGGTAGCGTGTGTACGCCGGCCTCAATGCCAAGGAAGGCGCGGAGTGTATCATCGGGCATGTGCACGCTCCGGTCCCGGTCAAGGAAGCCGTAGTAGAGACCGAAGCGGTTTAACATGTCGTTCAGGAATACCCTTTCCATAGCTCCTGCCGCGTGCGGATTTCCAGGTGCGTCGCGTGCCGCCCGGCCGGGCCGGTGACAGCCACAATCGCGCTGCTAATAACGATAGCATTATGGGGCGTCTTTTTCAAGGTAAAAAAGTCTTATCCGCCGCGCGCCCGACACCCGGTTTCCAGGACGCGGAGGCGGATTCATGCGTGCCGCTCAATCTGGTGATCGTGAGCGCCATGGGCGGACATGCCGTCACCGGTTGAGCGTCCGCCTCAAGGAAACAAATCCTGTCCGCGCCTTGACTCGCTCACCCGTCTTCAGTACGTTACATAATCATCGACGGGAAGTTGTTATGCCGCTCGCGCCTTCCGGGTTGACGGGAAACGGGCGCGTGAAAGGAGGAATGGATGAATAGCAATTTGGTATCCGCCCTTGTCCTGTCGGCGCTCCTTGCCGGAAGTGTCCCGGTGAAGGGGGCCGACCAGCCATGCACCCCGGAGTCGGTGCGGTCCGTCAGGGGATCGTGGTCGCGAACCGCCGACGTGATCGTGGGGCCGGTGATCTCCGCGTACGAGGTGCAGGCGCTGCTCGGCTCACTGCAGGCCTACCACGACCTTTTGCAGAAGGCGCTCCCGTCGCCGGAGGGTTTCAACGTGGTGTCGTACTCCAGCGTGAGGGGCGATCCCCTGGTGCAGAACGGCCCGCAGGCCTTCGAGGCGACTGCCGGGATGTACCGCCTCGTGTGCACTAACGGAACGGTCGGCATGGCCACCGAGTACGCGGGGCAGATGGCGATCATGGCGAACGACGTATGGCACATGTCCGGGATCGGGCGTTTCGACATTGGCGGAAAGAAGGCGCTTGCGCTCGGATCGCCCATCGGTTCGATCAGGGGATATCCCGCGTTCGAGCCGGAGTTCTCGTCGCCCCTGAGCGGGACGATCAACGTCTACGAATGGGTGGTGCTCGTGGCGCGGCCGGGCCAGTCCCCCTTCCGCTACGTCACCAGGAAGGAGATGCTCGACCACATGCGCGCGGTCTGCGAGAAGGACCGCGTGCAGGCGCTCGCCATCGCGGACGAGGCGAATCCCATCCGGCCGCAGGCCGTGCAGGATGCCGCGAAGGCTAAGGGGCTCCAAGAATGGGTCGCCAGCGCAAAGGACGAGCAGCAGCGTCAAAGATGGACCGAGCGCTACCTGAGCGATTACCGCACCGACGAGCAGAAGCGCGCGGCGGCGCGCGCAAAGACGAACGCCGGTTTCGACGCATTCCTCGCGCGCCTCAAGACCATCGAGTCTCGCTACGGCGCGGCGCAGCTCCAGGAGCCGGCGCTCCTTAACGATCCGACAGCAACACTTCACGCCCGGCCGAACTTCGACTTCGCGCCGCCCAAGGGCGACCGCCATACCTGCACCATTTCGTGCGGCGGACCCCACGGCAAGCCGCTGGTCGTCGCGGACGAGCGCTACTTCCACGGAACCGCGGCCAGGTCCGCGCCGCAGTTCTTCACGGTTTCCTTCCGGTGGTCGGCGCCCAGGCAGGACAAGTACCGTGACGCGAAATTCGAGCAGGTGAGAGACGATTTTTTCAAGGGCTTCGACTTCAGCGCGCTGGCGGGAATGCTGGCGAAATAGTAGACGGCCCCCCGGGGGCGCGCCTCTTTTTCACCATCCCCAGTTCAACCCGTACACGATGATGCCGGGAAGGAGCTTTTCGATCTTCTTTCCGAAGCGCGCGTTGAGCCTCTGTAAATTGGCGCCCTCGGCCGCGCTCACCGTGTCCGGGCCCGAGTAACCGTAGGGAAACTTCTCCGCGGACCGGATGAAAAGGAAATCCCCCGCGTGCAGGACCACGTATTTAAGCCGCGGGCATTTCCTGAAAGCCGCGAGGTGCGCGAGCGAGGCCTCCACGGACGCGATGACCTTCTCCTTGGCGTCGTCCGGCGCGTGCGGGTCTTCCGTGAACTCGATCATCACCGCTTCCAGCTTCGCGTATTTTTCCATGGGCTTCGCCGCGTATTCCTGGAGCGCCCTGTAGTGGATCGTGAGGTAGCGGGCCTCGTGCTCGGCGCCCCTGTGATAGTAGCTGGAGATTTCGCCGGTGAGATCCCGGGGCGCGGGGAAGTGAATTTCGGCCTGCGCGGGAGCGGCAAAAAGCGGCAGGGCGGCGACGACGACGCGGATCGCATAACCGTATTTCATGACGGGACCTCCCCCCGAAAACCTACACCCTGCGGCGCTGCGTCGCAAGATATTTTCAGGGCGCATTGCACGGCCGGACGCGGAGCCCTTCCCCTCGTGAACCTGAACACAATATTAAATTTGCCGGAAGCTGCGCCCGTGTGTATATTGATCCATTGCGATCCCCTGAAAAGATGAGAGGGATGATGGGCGGACAGTCGATGGACATCATGGTCGAATGGCTTGCTTCCGTAGAAACGCTGGCAAGGGACCTTTACGCGGACGCGGCGGCCCGCTTCGGCGATGATGAAACGTTCAGGGCATTTCTAATAAAGCTCTCCGACGACGAAGAGTACCACCGCACCGTCATGGAAAGGGCCTCCCGTGTGCTCGGAAACGGGGGCGCAGGCATCCGCGCGGAGATCGCGCTCGATGAAGAGGTCAAATACCGGGTCCGGGAGCCCCTCGATGAGGCGCGCAGAATGCTCCAGGAAGGGGCCATCACGCGCGACGGCATGATGGAAAGAATCATCGCCGCCGAGTACTCGGAGTGGAACACCATCTTTCTTTATGTGGTCGATTCGATCAGGGACGGGGGGCGCGAGTTCCAGTACGCGGCCTCGAGGCTGGAGCGGCACAAGCTGGAAATCGCCCGGCTCTGCGACATGCAGGTTTCCTGTGCGGCTGGGCTCGCGAAAATCACGACCCTTCCCTCGCTCTGGAAGCACCATATACTCGTCGTCGATGACAACGCGGCGATGCTTCGTTTCCTGAGCGCCCTCCTTTCCAGGACGGGCGTCGTCGACACTGCGCCGGACGGGAAGGCCGCGCTCGGGATGACGCGGGACAATTACTACGACCTTATCGTCTCGGACATCGACATGCCGGTCATGGACGGCATCTCCTTTTTCACGGAGGCCGAAAAGCTCGACGCCGGGATCGCGCGCCGCTTCCTGTTCTTCACCGGGGCGCCGGGCGACGCGCATGGCGAGTTCATCCGCGCTCGCGCCCTGCGCTGCCTGGAAAAGCCCGCGTCGATTTCGTCGATCTACGAGGCGGTGCGTGAAATCCTGGAATAGCGGGATCCGTCCCGGCCGACGGCGTTTCCACGCGACAGCGGGAGGCAGCTCCAGAAAGCGCGCCTGGTCGACGGCAGCCGCCGCGATCGCGCGCGCAGGCGCATTCGCGCCAGGTCGACGAGTTTCACCGGGAACCGACTATGGCGGGGGATGCATGTTCGCGCGCAGCGGCTTCACCCGGCGCCCAGGTCAATGCCCGGGTAAAGCTTCTTCGCGCACTCCGGGCAGATCCCGTGGCTGAACTCGGCCTCGGAATGCTCGCTCAGGTAGTGCTCGATCTGCATCCAGTATCCCTGGTCGTTCCTTATCTTCTTGCAGCTCGCGCAGATCGGGAACATGCCCGACAGGGTGCGGATTTTCGCGAGCGCATTCTGGAGTCCGGCGATGAGCGACTCCCGCTCCTGCTCTGACTTCTTGCGCTCGGTGATGTCCTTGGAGATGCACACGACCGAATCGACGCTCCCGCTCGCGTTCTTTATGGGCTTCACCGAGGTTATGTAGTACCGGTCGCCCGATGCGATCGGGACGCGCACGTCAAAGACGACGGTCTCCCCGGTCGAGAACGCCTTTCGCACGACGGTCATGCGTTTTTCGGCCTCGTCGGCGGGGAAAATATCATAGATGCGCTTCCCGATGATGTCGGCCGGACCCAGGCCGAACGGGCCCGCGAAGGACCTGTTCACGTAGCGATAGGTCCCGTCCTCGAGTATGTTGAATATGGGGTCGGTTGATTCATCGAGCACGATCTCCATGACTTTGAGTCTTCCGGCCAGGTCGCCCTGTGTTTGGACGGAGCCTTCGCGACTGTCCTTGCAGCTCGCCATAGGGGTATTCTCCATTTAAATGAGCATAATCTCACAAGACTGCGGTCATGATTTCCCACGCGAAGCCGGGCGACAGCCTGCGGGTGATACTTTAAGGAAGCACGGGGACGGGGCCCAGGCAAATAAAATTAGTATTGCTCAGAAAAGAAATCCGGCACGGCGGGACGCGGAAAAAGCAGGTGAAAAAAATTACAACTACACATAAATTTAGCTAAACATATGTGTGCACCTGCCGATAATAACTATGTCACATCAGGACGCATGAGGAGGTACATCATGATACTGCCAAGAATAGGAACGCTCGACCGGAATCCCTACCACAGTGATACGAAGGCCACGCCGGTATTCCTGAGACAGCAGGCGCGCACGGGCGCGGGAACGGACCTCGTGGAGATTTCCCGGGAGGCGCGCGAAAGGCTCGAGCTCGACTCCATGCCGCGCTGGGCGAGGAAGCTGGGAGAGCTCACCGGCGCAGGTTCGCGGGAACTGGGCGAGATGGTCCGCGCGCGCGATGCGGAGTTCACGCGCGAGCATAGGGCGCGGATTGACGCGCTCTCCCGCGAGGTGAAGGACGGAAGGTACGATTTCGGCAAGTTCGAGACCCTGGAAGAGACGGCCCGCCGGCTTGCCGGCGCGCTGTTGAAGCAATAACGAACAGCTCATAACGGCGTGCGGCCCGCACGGCGCACGCCGTACCCCTCTCGCGCCTTCCAATGTCCGGACAGGCATCCGCAGGCGGCGCGGCTATCCCCGGGCGCCTTTCTTTTTTCACCCCCTCTTCTCTTCAATCCCCGCCTCTCCCATGAGAAGCGTACCCACGGACAAGCATCCTTCCGCGCCGGTCGCGCCGCGGTGCTCTCCCTAATGGGCGACGCTCTTCGAGAACAGGTTGATGACCACGACCCCGGCGAGGATGCAGGCGATTCCCGCGATCGCCGGGCCGTCGAGCGACTGGCCGTACAGGAAATACCCGATGATCGAAATCAAAACGATCCCCGCGCCGGACCAGACCGCGTAGGCGATTCCCACGGGAATGCTCTTTAATGTAAGCGATAGGAAGAGGAACGCGGTCCCGTAGCCCGCGACGACGGCGATAGAGGGAAGCACGCGCGTGAATCCCTCCGCGGACTTGAGCGCCGACGTCGCGACGACCTCGGCTGCTATGGCGATCGACAGGAATATCCATTTCATGACCGTGCTCCTTCATCCGGGGGATCGCGGCACAGTATGGGGGCTGGTTGCCCTCCCGGTC
>CALMJO010000235.1 GCA_937864375.1 uncultured Spirochaetota bacterium | reverse complement strand
GTCTTAGACTATTTGGAAGGCGAATCAAGAGAATACAATGAAAATCCTAAGAAATATGTTCTAATAATCGATGAAATAAACAGGGCGAATATTTCAAAAGTCTTTGGTGAGTTGATAACAGTAATTGAGTTTGATAAGCGCATCGATGCAGAAAATAAAATAATACTTACACTTCCTTATTCAAAGCGTCCTTTCGCATTACCGTCAAATTTATATATGATAGGAACAATGAATACTGCTGATAGATCGATTGCATTGATGGATACGGCCCTCAGACGTCGCTTCACCTTCATCGAAATGATGCCGGATTATGCCGCTTTGAACAAGGTCGAGATACAAAACCCTACAATTGACATCGTAAGGCTCCTTAAGGCCATGAACCAGCGTATCGAATACCTTTATGACCGCGACCATACAATAGGGCACGCCTATTTTATAAACATAAGGAGCATGGAGGACCTGAAGCGCGTCTTCCGGCACAGGGTATTCCCCTTGCTTCAGGAATACTTCTACAACGACTGGGGGAAGATCAGGTTGGTCCTGAACGACCATCGAAAGAAGGAGAACGGGACCAGGTTCGTGCTCTGCGAGGATGACGGCGGGATCGGTGATATTAAGACTAGGAAAGAGCTCTTTGGAACGACAGCCGAGCTTCCCGAATACGACGAGAAGCGCACCTACGTGATAAACGAGCCGGCATTCGACCGGGAAGAGTCGTACACGCAGATTTATGACCTATGAAGCCGTTCGTCATACTTGAGCACCAGAAGCTCCGCGCGATGGAATTTCCAGACGCGAGGCATTACCGGGAGCTCCACGAGTACGCGCTCACGGAGCAGGGCAGAGAAGTCCTGACCGCCGGACCGGATTACGTTAAGGCGAAAAGCCACGTGGGCGTCATCCAGACGCGCACCGGGTTTATTCTGGAGATACTGCCCAAGATACATGATGAAGATTCGGCGGACGGAAATACCCGCGGTGACTTCATCCGGATGCTCCGTACAATGCAGAGGCTCCCGCAGTACAAGCACATCGACTTCGCGAACCTGAAAACAGAAAACATGCCCTTGTTTGAAATCTTTATATCCATGTTCCTGGCAGAGGTCGGAGAGATTGTAAAAAAGGGGATGAAGTCGGATTATATCCATCAGGAAGAGAACTGCGCATTCATTCGCGGCAAGCTTGTCGTGGGCGAACACCTGAGGCGAAACAGCATGCACGGAGAGCGCTTCTACGTGCGCTACGACGAATACATCCAGGACATCCCGCGCAACAGGATTTTAAAGAGCGCGCTTCGCCTGTGCCGTGCGGCCTCGCTCGCGCTCGCGAATCAGCAGAAGATAGGCGAGCTCCTCTTCGTGTTCGACGCGGTGGGAGAATCGGGCGACCACGAGCGGGAGTACGGCCGCATCGTTCATGACAGGACAAGTGACTATTACTCGAACGCCCTGGCCTGGGCCATGCTCTTTTTAAAGGGAAGAAGCTTCACGACCTACTCCGGGAGCACGATCGCCTTCGCGCTCCTGTTTCGCATGGAGACGGTGTTCGAATGCTACGTGGGGCATTGCCTCAAGCGTTATACCGGTCTTCGGGATGTCCGGCTGCAGAGCGCGAAGCACTACCTGGCCCGGGAGAACGATTCATCGCAGTTATTCCAGCTGCGCCCTGACATAACGGCGCACAGCGCGGACGGTAGGACAAGGTACATCATTGACGCAAAGTGGAAAATACTGGACGAGGCGCAGCGGGAAATCAAGTACGGGGTGAGCCAGGCGGACATGTACCAACTGCTGGCGTATGCGAAGATATACAGCGCAATGGATCAGAATGAAAAACCGGTGAAGCTGTTCATGGTGTATCCGAGGACGGGAGCGTTCAGCGGGGATAAGGTGTTTCTTTATAATGATGCAGAGGATACCAGGCTCACTTTAGTTCCTTTGGATATCAGCGCCACACTCAAAGACGATTACAGATGCCTGGATGTTTTTAATTAACGCGCCCCAACAGGAGCCCCCACATGCCCCACATGCACCCATCCTCCATCGACCATCTCCCTGACGAAAAATACTCCGCCGAAAAACAGGTCTTCGCGAAGCTCCGCGCTCTGGGCGACGACATACACGTCTACCACTCCACCACCTGGAACACGGACGGCCACGACGGAGAGTGCGACTTCGTCATACTCGACCGCCTGCGCGGCTTCATCGCGCTCGAGGTCAAGGGCGGCGAGGTGCACTGCGAGCATGGAGCGTGGACCTCGCGCGATGCGAAGGGGAGGACGCACGCGATAGACCCAGTGGGACAGGCA
>CALMJO010000234.1 GCA_937864375.1 uncultured Spirochaetota bacterium | reverse complement strand
GAGGTGCGCGCCGTGCATCGAATGCGCTTCGGGCAGTGCGGCGAAGATCCTGAAATCGGGAGGGACTATTCATGATCACACGCATCGTCTTCGACATGGACAACACCCTGGTGGACGAGCTCGGTGCGACCGTGCGGCCCGGCATGCCCGAATTCCTGGCGAAGCTCAGGTCAATGGGGTGCGCTCTCTTCCTCTGGACGAACTCGTCGTGCGACCGGGCGCGTGAGATCCTCGCGCGCCTCGAGCTGCGCGGGTATTTCGAAAAATGCTTATTCCGCGAGGACTACGATCCCGACAACCGTGGAATCCGCAAGGACATCGGCAGGCTGAATGCGGAGCTTCTCATCGACGACGATCCCGCCGAGATCGCGTTCGCGAAGAAATGCGGCCACGCGGCTTACCTTATCGCGCCGTACAGGAAGAACGCGCAGGTCAGCGGGAATGAGTACCGGGAGATCCTTGAGCTGGTGAGCGCCCGCGGCGGGCTTTTCAGGAAAATGTTCGGGCGCCCGTAGGCGCGGTGCGCGGGATTGTTCCATGGAACGCGCTATGCCGTATAACGGCAGAAGGAGTCATGCCCGGCCATCGGCGCTCTTCACCGTGACCATGTTGCGACCGTTGGCCTTGGACTCGTACAGGGCGGCGTCCGCGCTGCTGACAAGAGAGTCGATCGACATACCCTGGGAAATCTCGGCCACGCCCAGGCTCGCGGTAACCCTGCCCGCCTGCGGATAATCGTTCCAGTCGATGGCCGCCCTGATCCTCTCCGCGAGCCTGCCCGCGTCCACGACCCTCGTCTCCGCGCACAGCACCAGGAATTCCTCGCCGCCCCAGCGCGCGATGATGTCGTTTTTCCGTATCACGGACGCGGCCCTCGCGGCCGCGCGCCTGAGGACGTCGTCGCCCGTCGAATGGCCCCATGTGTCGTTCACGTTTTTAAAGTGGTCGAGGTCCATCATGATCAAGGAAAAGATGGAGCCGTTCCTGTGGAACCGGTTGTATTCCCGATCGAGCTCTTCGTGCATTTTCTTGCGGTTGCAGATCCCGGTAAGCGGGTCCGTGATCGAGATCACCTTTAAATATTCGTTTGCCTTCCTGAGTTCCTCGGTCTTCAGCTCAAGCGCGCGAATGTCGCGAAGGTCGTTCATGACGAGAAGGTAGCCCATCAGGTCGTTGTGGGAATCCATGACGGGAGTGACCGAGCAGCTCACGGGCACGGCCGAACCGTCGGCGATCATGATCTCGGTGGTGAACGCCGCCGCTTCGGCCGCGGAATTCCTGGCGATTTCCGCAAGTGAGAGAATGGGAGAGATGTCGCCGATGTTCTTCCCAATAATTGATTCGGCTCCCGTGCCGAGCAATCGCAGCGCGGCGTTTCCCGCCTTGCGCACCCTTCCCGCTGTGTCCGTGAGAAACACGAAGTCCGAAACGTCGAATAGCAGCGCCTCGGCGGCGTACCCGGGATCGATTGTGAGCATGCGGTAGCGCAGCGCCGATTCGCAGATGAAGAACATGATGCAGCAGATGACGAGGTGGCCCACGGGGGGAACCTCGGAAACGCCGAGCAGCGGGCTGATGTAGTTGACGATCACCGTGGGGATCGTGAGCACGGCGAAGGGAACGCCGATCATCCTCATCTGCATGCGGTGCTTGTTGAGACGCACCCTGCGCCATGTCACCAGGGTCCTCGCGATCACGTTCGCGATCGCCGCTACGATGAACACGCCGTAGGCGATCACCCAGGCGGACCCGGGGTCGACGGTTTCCCGCCATCCCCACGGCGCCGGCGTGAAATCTGATGCGACGATCAGGCCGCGCATCGCGGCGTAGTAGAATAATATCCCCACCGCGATCAATAACGCGATGACCCAGGTCCTGCTCTTTTTCCCGCTCACCCGGTTGAACAGGAGGTTAAAGAAAATCGCCGAGGTGGAAAAGCCGATGGTCCATCCCGGTGCGCCAATCCTGTAGCTCAATGCCGCGAGCTCCGCGTCAGCGGTGGAATACATCACCGCGTAGCTGAACGCCCACATGGACGAGAACACCGCGGAAATCCCCAGGCAGAAATGGGCGCGGTTCCTGAATTCCTTCCGGAACAGCAGCGGCATCGCCTGGGTGAGTATCATCAGGCCTATCGTGTAGGAGAGGAGGGCGAGGACCGTATTCATGGTTATATCTTATTCCTTCGCCCCCGCCTCCTTTAAAATCTTGACGATCTCCGTGTACTGGTTCTCCGTCGCGTACATGAGCGCGGTCTTCCCGTAGTTGTCCTTCGCGGTGACGTCCGCCTTGAGCGCGAGGAGGGCGCGCACGGTTCCCTCCTGGCCGGAAAGGGAGGCGGCCATGAGGCAGGTGAGGCCGTAAGAGTTTCGCTCGTTCGGGTTCGCGCCCGCGGCGGCGAGCGCCTTCACCATTTCCGCGCGGTTCTCGTATGACTGGGACGCGTACTGCAGGGGTGTCAGCCCGGAGTTGTCGCGCTCGTCGATGCGCGCCTTCGCATTCATGAGGTATTTGGCGTTCTCGACGCTGCCGAACGAGGCGGCCGCCATGAGCGCGGTGTAGCCCGACTCGTCCTTCTGGTTCACCATCGCTCCCGCGTCCGCCAGTAGCTTCAAGGTCTCGGTCCGGTCCGCGGGCGCCTCGCATGCATACATGAGCGCGGTCTTCCCGTTGACGTCCTTCTCGTTCACGCTCGCCTTCCTCGCCAGGAGCGCCTTGAGTATGCGGACATTGCCATGGTTCGCCGCTGCCATGAGGGGAGTGAACCCGGCTTCGTTTGCTTCGCCCGGCGCGGCCCTGTGCTCCAGGAGAAGCTCGATCATCGAGGGATCGGCGTCCTCCGCCATGCAGGCGTAAAGGAAGGCCGTAGCCCCCTGTTCGTCGCGGTCGTTCACGCGGGCGCCCGCCTCGAGGAGCTGCGTGGCGGTCTGGAGATTCT
>CALMJO010000233.1 GCA_937864375.1 uncultured Spirochaetota bacterium | reverse complement strand
TGCGCGGCGGCACCTCCTTCGTGAATTCCACGCCCGAGGTCCAGCCGCTCATCAGCGACTGGGAGCGCTTCATTGACGACCACAAGCTCGGTGTGTTCGATATCGCGGGCAATGACCTTTCCTTCACTCCGGGCGCCGTCCGCCACGGGAGCTTCCGCTTTGAAACGAATCCCTACAGCTCCGCGGTCGAGCTGGTACTGCTCCTCGCACCGGCGCTCTTCCTCCGCCCTTACCGGAGCGCGCTCGCGATCGCGGGCGTGACGCACGCCTCCCACTCCTTCGCCACCGACTTCGTGCGCGAGACCCTTTTCTCGTTCCTCGAATCCATGGGATTCTACGCCTCGCTTTCGCTCAAACGCTTTGGCTTTTACGGTACGGGAAGGGGGGAGATCGAATCCAGGATCTTTCCCGCCGAGATGCGCCCGTGCGGCAGCCTGCTCCCGGAAGGGACGCCCAGGGTGACGGGAGCGCGCGTATTCTTTTCCCGTTACCAGTCTTCCCTCGCGCACCGGCAGAAGGACATCCTGGCCCGGTCGCTCGGCCTGGAGGGGGACGCGGTGGGCATCGTCGAGATCATGAATGCGGCGGGCTCGGGCAATGCCCTGCACGCGGTGCTGGACTGGTGCGGGACGCAGGTGATCCTGCCGCACGTGGTGGACGCCTATGCGCTTGACGGCTCGCAGGCGGCAGGCGAGGAGTCGCTCTGCGACGCCGCGCGCGCATTTGGGGACTTTGTGCATGGTATAATCGGGAGCGGGGCTCTTCCCGCGGCGGTGGTGAGGGAGCTTGTACCCTACGCACTCATGAGCGGTTCGCGCCTCCCCGCGTCGGACGATCCCGAAACGGTCGGAGAAAGCGCCGCGGCCGTGAGCGCAATCCTGAGCCGGGGGCGCGTCAGACCAGGGTGATGATGCGCTCTTCCCGCGCGCATGCGATGCAGAACCGTTTTCCGTCCTTGCCGCCCCTCGAGGGGACAAAGTAGTGGTTTAACCTGGTGAGCGATCTCCCGCATTTGCAGCATTTCATGACTGTACCTCGTACCTGTGCGTGTGCCGGTGGTTCCTAGTACAGTGTCGGCAGGAAGGGGTCGCTCGGATAGAAAAAAAGAGGATGGGGGCGGTTGACGGGTTCGCAGGCGCGTGGTATGATTGGTACCGGTTCGGGGCGCGACAGGGGATTGCCAGAGTCCTCCCGGCGGGATAAAAATTATTCTTTACAACCCGGCGGGCTGTCTCTAATCTCTCCGATTATTTTGGTCGAGGTGGAATGCGTCATGGCAGAAAAGAAAAAAGCTGCTTCGAAGGCCGCAAAGGCGGTAAAGGGCGCGAAGCCCGGGAAGCAGAAGAAAACAAAGCGGAAAACGAACCTGTACAAGCTGTACTCCGACATGAACAAGCGCGTCCATGACGCGGTCGACAAGGAAGTCGTGAAGCGCTTCAAGACCCTCATCGACACCAGCGCCGAGGAGATCACCAAGTCGGCGCTTGATTCCGTGCTCCATAACCCGCTCGAGGCGGAGGCTTCAAATTACGAAGAAGGCATCCAGCCCTATATCAAGCACTACATCTTCATGGTGAAGCGCGGCGCGAAGTGAGGTGGCGCCCATTCGCCGGCCACGTCTTCCCCGGATAACACTCTCCCGCACCGCGCTTCTGAGCTGCCTGCCGGTGGCCCTCATCGCGGTCCTGGTGCCGCTTGCGGCCTGGAAGGGCCTGCCGGAGTTCGCGGGACCAAGGCTCCTCGCCGGCGGTATACTCCTCGCGGCAAGCGCATGGTGGTGCGTACGCGCGATCGTGCGAAATCCCCGGATTCCACTGGGCCTTGCGCTCATCGATATTCTGTTCGCGGCCTTTTACGCGCTGTATCTCGTATCCTGGGCATTCTCGTCGGGACCCGGGGTATCGCTCACGGCGGTCCTCCTGGAGGCCCCCTTCCCGGTGTTCTATATCGCGTGTCGCGCGCTCTTCAGAAAAGGGGAGGAGGGGAGGGGTTTACTTTTTCTTGTTGCCGGAGCGGTGACCCTTACGGCTGCCGCGCTCGCGGCCTGGGGCCTCGTACAGTACTTCTTCGAGATCGACATCAGCGGGAACATCAGGGAGCTCTTCAAGACGCACCACTACCCGGTCGTCGCATCCATGGGAAATCCCAATTACCTGTCCGAGTTCCTGGTGCTCGCCCTTCCTTTCATGGTAGCATTCTTCACACGGATAAGGCGCTTTGGGGTCATGGCCGCCGCGCTCGCCGTCACGGGGCTCGCGGTCTACCTCACCTACTCGCGCCTCGCGTGGTTCGTGCTCGCGTGCGTCATGCTGCTCGTGATCGCCTTTTCGCACCGCCCCGCGCGCGACTGGCTCGCGGGCGCGCTCGCGGCGCTCGTGCTCATCACGGGGGCATTCTTCGCGTTCCACTACCTGAGCGGCACCCCGCAGTCCGACCGCGTGGTGCAGAGCTTCGCGCTCTCGCGCACCACGCCGCTCTTTGAGCGCAGGGTGCTGTACGCGAGCGGTTTCACGATGCTCGGCGACGCGGGCGCGCTGGGCGCGGGCCCCGGCATGTTCGGGGTGCGCTACCTGGAGTACCAGGGCCGCTACGTGAGCACCGCGCAGGCGGACCGCTTCCAGCTCAAGCACCTCGTGGACATCGACCACGCCCATTCGGACCTCATCGAGATCGCGTTCGATTCGGGCATTCCCTCGGCGCTCGCCTTCCTGGCGCTGCTCGTCGCCGCGCTCGTCCTGGGAATCGCCCGGGCGCGCCTCCGGGACCACGCCGCGTACGTCGCGCTCGTGCCGCTGGTGTACCTTCCCTTCTGCCTGTGGTCCTTTCCGTTTTATATTCCGTTCAGCAAGATGCTCCTTGTCGCCGCGCTGGCGTTTCTCGCGTCAGGTTCCCGCCCGCTTCTCGCTGGGGAGTTTCCCGGCCGCCTCACGGCGCTTGTTCTTGCCGCGCTCCTTGCACTCTGGGGTTCGATGGCGTATCGTTATGCGGCATCCCTGTACCTTTATACCAGGGCATCGGACGCGCATGAGAAGGACCCCGCGCTGGCGGAGGAACTGTACACCGGGGCGCTGGGCGCGTATCCGCACCAGGGGCACGCGTACCTGGGAAGGGGGACGCTCCGCGCCGCGCAGAAGCACCCGGGGGCGGTCGACGATCTCAGGAAATCGCTCGACTACGTGAACGACGCGGGAAGCTATCTCGCGCTCGCGCGCGCCCTTCGTGACCGCGGCATGACCGACGAGGCGAGGCGCTGGTACCGGAAGCTCATGTACCTGCGGCCCGACATCCGCAAGGCGGTGCAGGAATACCGGGAGCTGGGACCGGCCACGGGTGACGCCCAGGAGAGAGGTGCTAATGAAAATAACCGTTAAGCTTTTCGCGTCGGTGCGCGACCTGTGCGGCTTCGACGAAAAGGAGATCATCGTCCCGGAGGGAATCACCGTGGAGGAGGTGCTCAAGCGCCTCACCGTGAGCTTCCCCGGCCTCGGGGCGAAGAGGGCCGCGCTCCTGTGCGCCATAAACGAGGAATACGCCCCTCCCGACGCGGCGCTCGCGGAGGGGAACGTGCTCGCCGTCTTCCCGCCGGTGAGCGGCGGCTAGTAGGAGGTGCCCGCGTGAGAAGGATCGAGTTGCAGGAAGCTCCCCTGGACACCGCCGCGCTCGTTAAGACCGTGGGAACGAAGGAGGACGGCGCCGTGCTCACCTTCATCGGCACCGCGCGCCGCGGCTCCATGGGAAAATCCGTGACACATCTCCACTACGAGGCCTACGAGTCCATGGCCATAAAGGAGTTAGGGAAGATCGCCGACGAGGCATGCTCGCGCTGGCCTGTGAGCGACTGCGTGATCGTGCACCGCACCGGCACCGTGGGACTTGGAGAGCCCAGCGTATTCATAGGCGTCTCCACCCCGCACCGCGCCGAGGGCTTCCAGGCGCTCCAGTTCATCATCGACACGATCAAGAAGACCGTGCCCATATGGAAAAAGGAATTCTTCGAGGACGGGTCCATGTGGGTCTCGGAGAGACCGTAATTTTTTCATGACTGGAGAAATGCATCGGGGGGCATGCCGGCCAGGAGAGCCGGTGACGGCGAGAACGGGTTTGGAAATCGGCGATCGGACCTGGCCTCGAATTTGTATCGTACAACGAATCGCTGCGTGATATACTGGCACACTATACGACATTCCAATCATACGGGGGTAGGGCAATGGATGTAGACGGCAAGTACAGGCAGGCTGGAGAGATAATAAGCAAGGCGGGCGGGACGCCCATCCCGGTGAACGATATACTCGTCAAGCTCCTGAAATACTTCATCTTCGAGGAAGACCTCGATTTCATCGCCGCGTTCAACGAGCAGAAGTCCCAGACCATGGACCAGTTGAAGCAGTCCACCGGCCTCCCGGAAGAAAAGATCCTCGCGAAGGTCGGCGATCTCGCGAAACGGGGCGTCATCTTCAACCAGCCCAACAGCAAAGGGATCATGGTGTACCGGCTTCTTCCGCTCCTGAACGTGGGGACCTTTGAATACAACTTCATGGGCAAGGTCGAGCACAACCGGAGGAACAGGGAGATCGCGTCCCTCTTCGACGAGCTGTTCGACAACCTCAGGGAGCTCATACGGGAAAAATACGATCAGTTGATACCGTTCCTGATGACCCTTCCCCCGGTGGACAGGACCGTGCCCGTGCATGAAAACGTGAAGACCGGGAAGAAGATCGAGATCTCGCTCAACCGGAACGTCGTGACGGGCTCGGACAGGATCGTTCCCACGCAGAAGGTCGAGGAGCTCATCCTGAAGTTCAGCGAGATCGCCCTGGGACACTGCTTCTGCAGGCACCACAAGGACCTTTCCGGCCACCCCTGCGCGCAGACCTCCGAACGGGAAACCTGCTTCACCTTCGGCAAGTCCGCGCGCTACACCTCCGAGCAGGGCTTTTCGAGGATGGTAACGAAAGAAGAGGCCCTGGCGGTGCTCAAGCGCGCGGAAGAGGCGGGGCTCGTACACAAGGCGTACCATCCCAATTTCGACACAAGCAAGGATGAAACGAGCATCTGCAACTGCTGCAGGTGCTGCTGCGCCAACTCGGTCGACAACATGATCGTTCCCGTCACGAACGCGACCAACTACCTCGCTGTCGTGGATAAGTCCATATGCACCGGGTGCGGGACCTGCGTTGAAAAATGCCACACCGGGGCGGCGTTCCTCGACGGCGACAAGAAGGCGGGGCGGAAAGAGGAGTTATGTATCGGCTGCGGCGTGTGCGCGTACTTCTGCCCGGTGAACGCCATCTCGCTCGTCGAGGGGGAAAGGATCGTCAGGATTGCGCCGCCGCGCGGGAAATAGGGCTGCAAGGCGGCACGAAGCTGTCTCACGAAAAGGGTTTGGCGGGCTCATGAGCCTCATGGTGCGGAGGCGCTCCTCCCGGCTAACGCCCGTTCACGTGCTTCATGAATTCATCGAAATACCCCTCGAGCCCCGCCAGCGTGCGGCCGGGCACCTTCCTCAATTGAATCTCGAAGTCACCGGCGAGTTCCAACGGGCTCTTCCCCTCGAGCGCGGCCTTCCCGAGGAGCGCCGCGCCGAACGACGTTGCCTCCTCCATGTCCGAAAGCATGACGCTGGAGCCGGGGAGCATCGAGGCTAAAAGCCCTGTGTACATCTCGTTCTTCCGGAAGCCGCCCTCGACGTACACGAGGTCGCCCTCCCGCATCCCGGCCTTCTCCATCGCGGCGCGGGACTGGATCGCGAGCGAAAGGTTGAGCACGCAGCAGGCCCGCTCGAAATCCCCAAAGAAGCTAGGCGCGTCGCCGCCCATGACCTGTCCGAACGTGCGGGTCACGCCGCGCTCGATGACGCGCGCCTGAGACCCGGGAAAGATGCCAAAGGGAACGATGGACGGGAGGATGAACTCGCTCCGATCTCCCAGGACGCGCCGGGCGAGCTCAGCGTCAAGGCCCGGGAAGGCCTTCTCGCCGTGGCGCGCGGCGAGAAGGCCGGTGTAGACGTCGAACTCGAGCCCGCCCAGGAAAATCGCGGTGCGCACGGGATCGCCCATGGCGCTGTGGTTGTAAAACACCACCTGTCCCATCTCGTCCGGGGCAATCGAGGCGCTCTCCGCCGGCCGCATCGCGACGCACACGGTCCCCGTGGAATTGAGCACGAAGGGCCCGCCGGACTTTACCAGGTAGGGAAGGAGCGAGGCGTTGGAATCGTGTATGCCCGTGGTGACGACGGCCGATTCCGGAATTCCCGTTATGCGCGAGACCTCGGAAGAAACGGTGCCCAGCACGTCCCAGGGGCGTCCCGCGGCATCCGGCAGGAGATGGCGTATTCCCATTTCATCAACGAGGCGGCTGTAGCGGCGGTCCTCGAAGTCCCAGAGGTAGGTGTGGCTTCCCAGGTAGGTGTTCTCGGCGCCCGCTTTGCCGGTGAGGAGAAAGCCGTAGTACTGGGGAAGGCCCAGGATCCGTACCGTGCGCGAGAATTCGCCGGGGAAGCGCGTGCGCGCGAACCAGATGCCCTTGGCCATGCACGCGAGCCCGGGCATGTTGGGTGTCGCGAGCTCCGCGTGGAGCTCATGCGCGCTCCCGAATTTCCGGTAGAACTCCGCGTGGAAGTCCTCGCCCGGGTCGGTGGTGTAGGCCATTACGGGCATCGCGAGCGAGCCCTCCGCATCGATGCAGGCGAAGGCCGCGCCGTGCGCCGCGATCGAGACAACCCCAACCTCGTAGCCCAACGCGATCTCCCTGAGGTTTTCGAACATCCAGGCCGAGGTCTCCGGGGCCATTTCAAAGCCGATCCCGTCGCGCTGCGTCTCCTCGAAGGTCTGGTATACCGTGTGAACCGGTTCAAGGTGGCGGGTATAGACCGCGAGCTTCTTGTTCGTCTTGCCCACGTCGAAGACGACGATGCAGGATTTTCCGGCACGGGCGCTCCTTGTCATGGCGCACCTCCCTTGAGGATGAGCTCATCGGCCCCCCGATTCCCACCGCGCCTCGTTGGCCCGCGCGGCGCCCCTGACCATTTCCCGGCGCAGCGCGACCAGGTCGTTCAGGATGGGCGCGGGGATGGTCGTCACTCCGTTCCCGGTCGCCAGCGCAATGCAATAGATCCTCGCGGCCTTTTCAAGGAGCTCCGCGTTGAGCCAGGCCTTGTCGAGGGACTCGCCCATGGAGAGCGCGCCGTGGTTCTGCATGAGGTAGCAGTTGCAGAGATTGCCCAGCTTCGAGGCGACGTTGTCCACGAGCTCCGGCGAGCCCGAGAGCGCGTAGGGGATGACCTCGATGAGCTCGCCGATGCTCACCATGACCTCGTCGAACATCGCGGGCAGCGCCGTGTTGGTGACGGCGAGCACGCTCGCGCAGGTCTGGTGCGTGTGCACGACGGCGTTCACGTCGGGCCTCGACTGGTAGATGCGCAGGTGGAGCGCCGCCTCGACCGATGGCGCGAGGCTTCCCTCGATCTGCTTCATGTCGAAGTCCATCACGCACATGTCGTCGGGCGTCATCGTTTCGTAGCGCCTGCCCGAGGGCGTGATGACGAACACGTTCCCGGACGCGGCCCGCACGGACACGTTGCCCCCCGTGCCCTGGAGGGTGCCAAAATATCCCTGCCGGCACAGCCAGCTGCTGCATTGAAGTATGCCGGCCTTGCACTCGTCGTACGTTCCCATGATGTCCTCCCCTGGTGAGTGCAAAAAGGCTACGATGGAAATGCCGCGCTGTCAAATAATTATCGCGCCGCTCTCCGGTGCGGGAAGGGAAGGGGGCCGACCAGCTTCACGGCCCGCGGGGATGCGGGGCGCGGGACGGCGCGTGAGGATGAAATTAATTTCCGGCGCCCCGCCTACGCCTTGAACTCGACCGTGCTCTTCGTTCCGCCGTCGCTCTCGATCGTGAACGTCCCGCCAATCTGCTGGCTGAGCATCCTCACGAGCATGAGGCCCAGTCCCCCGGACGAAGCCGGGTCGAATCCGCCGGGCAGGCCCGCGCCGTCGTCCCGGACGGTGAGGATGACGCGATTGCCGCTTTTCACCGCCGAAATCCTGACACGGCCGGTTTCCCTTCCCGGGAACGCGTGTTTCATCGCGTCGGTCATGAGCTCGTTCACGATTATCCCCAGCGGGAAGAGGACCCTCGAACCGAGGGTGAAATCGTCGAATTCCTTTTCAACCGAGATGTTCGTCTTCCCTGAATACAGCTTCACGACGATGTCCACGAGGTCCTCGAGGTAGGCGCGCACCGGGATCTCCCGGATGTCGTCGCTGAGCTGCATCTTTTCGTAGAGCGCCACCATGCTCGAGACGTGCCCTGTCTCTTATACACATCTCCGAGCCCACGAGACCGTACTAGATCTC
>CALMJO010000232.1 GCA_937864375.1 uncultured Spirochaetota bacterium | reverse complement strand
CCGTCTCCCTCCCGGTAGCTCCCGAACACGACGTAGCGCAGGCCCTTGATGTCGCCTTTGCGCACCATGCGCGAGAGCTTTTCGAGGTTGTCGCCGGTGAAGCTTTCGGCATCTTTCAAATCCTTCACGATCTCCAGGCGGCGCTTGATCCTGACCGCGTCTTGGCGGCCAAGCTGCCCCAGCGCGAAGCTCAGGTAGTTGGCGAGCGACTCCCCGAGGTCCGGGTGGGCGGTGAGCTCGCCGTTGGGCGAAAGGTTCAGGACCAGGACGCCCGGCACGTCGCGCGTAACGGGATCCTCGGCGAAGCCTTCCTTGAAATAGAGCCTGTCCCTGCGCTTGATCACCGCGATGTGGAGCTGGTCCTCGAAGGCCCCCTCCGGGAACATCTTCGCGAGCTCCTTAATCTCGTCCACATAAAACTGGTAGTAGTTCATCGTCGCGTAATAGTCGCGCAGCTTTTCCCGCGCCTCCCGGTTCATGGGGTTCAGGTAGAGCGCGCGCCTCAGGTGCATAACGCCCTCGTCGCTCAGGTTCTCCTTCATCTTCCTGGCCGAGCGCTTCACATGCTCGTTCGAATACGCCACCCTCTGCGGGTTGCCGATCTTGTAGCCGCCCATCACCAGGAAGTCTTCGATCCTGGACTGCAGCGCGTCGTCCGAGGGCATGCGCTCGAGCGCCTTGAGGAACGATGAAAGCGCATTGGCATTGTCGCCGGCCTTCTCGTACGAGAGGGCCAGGTTGTACATGGTCACCGCGTTTTCAGGCCAGGCGGAAAGCACCCTCTGGTAATACTGCTGCGCCTTGTCGTATTTCCCGCGCATGTAGGAGATATAGCCCATGTAGCGGTTGGCCTGCAAGTGTTCGGGGCTTCGCGAGAGCGCGCGGTTGAACTGGGCGACGGCGTCGTCCAGGTAATCCCTGTCCTCGTTCCTGGCATAGAACTTGAAAAAGATGCGCCCCGCGCTCGCGTATCCCTCGGGCGAGTCGCGGTCGGCGTCAATGGCCTTGTCGATGAATTTCTTCGCCTCGGAGAGCCTGCCGTCGCCGATCTTGATCTCCGCGGCAAGGAGGAGCGAGCGCACGTGGTAGGGGTTTATGCGCAGGATGTCCTCGAGCTTGCGCTTCGCCCAGATGCGGCGGTCCATCTGGTAGTACACGAATGCGGTCCCGTACTGCGCCTCCAGGTTGTCGGCGGCGAGCGATTCCACCTTTTCGAAGAACTTGAGCGCCTCGGTGTAATTGCCCAGGCGTATCATGGAGAACCCCATGCCCGTCATCGCGTCCTGGTTGTCCCTGTCAAGCCCCAGCACCTCGGTGAAGAGCTTCTGCGCCTCCTCCCATGCCTCGGTGGCGAGGTAGGCCTGGCCCAGGCCCAGGAGCGCCTCCTTGAAGCGCGCGTTCTGCTTGAGCGCGTTCTTGTAGTTTATGACGGCGCGGTAGATGTCGCCCTTGTCCAGGTACTCCTTCGCGGTCTTGTTGTAATAGATCGCGTTCTTCTCCGCGGCCTGGAAGGGAGCCTCAGCCGCGAGCACGAGCGCGGCGACGAGCGCGGCGGTGACGGCACGGCGTATGGTCCGATTGGCGTTCATGCGCATTTTCCGAACATTTTCCTTGAGCGATCCGGTAACTTGCGCCGATTATCTACTTTATTATGTCGCATGTCAACAACTATTCACCACTATCTTTCGAAGATTTACGCCATTCCGGGCTATTTCTAATTGACCACGGAACCGATTTTGCTACTCTGCGGCATTGGGACGATTGGTGCCATGAAAATACGCACATCCTACATCGCGGCGGCGGGAATAGTGATCCTCGCGGCCGGGCTTTTTCTTTTTTTCAACTCGCCTCCCTCCCTCATGCAGGACGAGGTGTTCTACGTCAAGGACGGTGAAGCGATCACGCACGTCGCCACGAGGCTGGCGCACCGGAACCTGGTCGCGAGCGAAAAGTTCTTCTCCCTGCTCGCATGGATAGGCGCCCAGGACGGGATACGCATGGGCAAGTACCGCATCCGCGCGGGAACGTCGACGCTCGGCATACTCTCCATGCTCATGCGCGGCGACGTCATCCGCCACAAGATCACCTTTCCCGAGGGATTCAACCTGCACGCGATCGCGGACCGGCTCGCGCGCAACGAGGTGACGCCCCAGGCGGAATTCCTGCATTACGCGTCCGACCGCGCCTTCCTGGACTCGCTCAGGATCGGCGCGCCCTCCGCGGAGGGGTACCTCTTCCCCGACACCTACATCTTCGCCGAGGAGGCCGACCCTCGCGACATCATCAGGGCCATGAACGCCCGCTTCGTGACCGTCCTGGACGGGATCGACCTCGCCCCGCTCAAGAGGATGAAGCTCTCCCTGCACGAGCTCCTCACCCTGGCATCGCTGGTCGAAAAGGAGGCGCGCGTGGGCAGGGAGCGCGCGTACGTCTCCGCGGTGTTTCACAACCGGATACGCAAGGGCATGAAGCTCGACTGCGACCCCACGGTGCGTTACGCCGTTAAAAAATACGGATCGGAGCGCATCACCTTCGCGGACCTGGCCGTGAATTCGCCCTACAACACCTACGTGACGCAGGGCCTGCCCCCCACGCCCATCTGCTCGCCGGGCCGGGAGTCCATCATCGCCGCCCTCCACCCGGCGGACGCCGACTACCTCTACTTCGTCGCGCGCAACGACGGCTCGCATTATTTCTCAAAGTCGTACGAGGACCACTCGCGCGCCGTGGACTTCTACCAGAAGGGCCTCAAGAACGGCTTCACCGACAGGCAAAGGCTTGACTAGTCCATAAAATGAATTTGACAAATCGATTTTACTGATTATATTTTATCTTGTTATCCTAATAGATTCGCTTCCAGGGATAATCGTCAGAAGCGGGAGGTAGTATATGTCGAAAATTTCAGTCGATCTCTCAGCACTCCACGAAGAGGCACAGCGGGAGATCATGGATTTCTATGAGTTTTTGAAAGGCAAATACGCTGCAGAGATGGCACGTGACGTGAATTTTTCACGCCTTGTTCCCCGGGAAATCGAACCCTTCCCCATGCCCGGAAGAGACGAGCTCCATGACAGAAAAAGCTTTCTTTGATACAAACATACTGGTTTATTCATTACCCCTTTTTGTAAGTCTATGGAATTTTTCCGACAATCAATCCAGGTTTTCACTCACGGTAATAGATAAAAAATGGCAGCGCTTAATAACGAAAAACGCCCGGCAAGGGAATTTCCCGTCCTCGTCTCCCCTGCGGGAAACCTCGACAAGCTCAGGGCCGCCGTGCGCTACGGCGCGCACGAGGTGTACTTTGGCGGCGAGGGATTCAACCTGCGAAGCCAGGCGGGGAACGTGGGATCGGGCGAGCTCGCGGAATCGTGCGACTTCGCACGCGCGCACAACGCGAAGACCGTGTTTTTACTTAACGCATTCCTCCACGAGCACGAGATTTCTGCCGCCCGCGCGTACATGCGCGAGGTCGCGGCGTTTCCCTTCGACGCGCTCATGATCTCCGATCCGGGCATGCTCATGCTCGTCCGCGAGGAGGGCATAACGGCCCCCCTGCACCTCTCCACGCAGATGTCCACGCTCAACCACCTGGCCGTGAAGTTCTGGACCGGCATGGGGGTCACACGCATCGTCCTCGCGCGCGAGGTCACGCTCGACGAGGTGAAGCGGATCCGGGAGCATACGGACACGGAACTGGAAATGTTCGTGCACGGAGCGCTGTGCATTGCCTACTCGGGCCGCTGCCTGCTGAGCCGCTACATGACCGGGCGCGACGCGAACCGCGGGAGCTGCGCGCACCCCTGCCGCTGGCGCTATTCGCTCACCGAGCAGACGCGGCCGGGCGAGGAGTTCCCGGTCGTGGAGCACGCGCGCGGCACGGAGATACTCTCATCCAGGGACCTCTGCCTCATAGAGCGTCTCCCCGATTACGTGCGCGCGGGCGTGAGCGCCTTCAAGATCGAGGGACGCATGAAGTCGGCCTACTACGCGGCGAACGTGACGCGCGTGTACCGCAACGCGCTCGATACGATCGCCGCGGGCGGGGACTACGCGGCGCACTTGCCCTTCTGGCGCGAAGAGCTCGACCTGGTGAGCCATCGCCCCTATACGGACGATCTCTTCAATGAATTCGGGACCGGCGGTTTTGACGGCGTGCCCTACATCAACCGGGCCGAATTCATGGCTGCGTGGGAGGGGCCGGGGGCCGATTCGTTCAGCGCGTTCATGAAAGCCTACAACCCGGTCTACGCGGACGACCGGCTCGAGGCGATCTTCCC
>CALMJO010000231.1 GCA_937864375.1 uncultured Spirochaetota bacterium | reverse complement strand
TATCTCGAGGGTGGCGAGAGAATCCATGAAGCAGGCGGCGAGGCGTCCAAGCCCCCCGTTGCCAAGGCCCGCGTCCCACTCCGCCTCGGAGAGCGCGTCGTACGAATGGCCCAGCTCGTCGGCGGCCTTTCTCATGGTGTCCATGAGATCAAGGTTGATCAGGCTGTTGCCCAGCGTGCGGCCCATGAGGAACTCCATGGACAGGTAGTAGACGCGCTTCACGTCCCGGTCGTAATAGGTCTGCTGGGTCTTGATCCAGCGCTCCATGAGACGGTCGCGCACGACCAGCGCGAGGCTGTGGAAGAGGTCGCGCTCGGTGGCGGAATACTCGTCCTTGCCGCGGGAGAATTCCAGGTGGTTGACGAACGAGAGCTTCAGGGATTCCAGGTCGGTTCCCTGCAGGGGATTGTTGGAAGGCGTGAGCCTGGGACGGGCTTGTTTTCGCGCTGTCATGAAGGTCTCCTTTCTTCACATGGAATACACCCGCAGCGCGAAAAAATCAAATAATTATTGGGGTCCGACTCGGCCCCGGGCCGCAGGGGCGCGCGGGGCGTCAGTCGGCGCCGTCGCGGTCGGAAATTTTTTTTCCGTACCGCCTTCTTCCTGCCGGTGTGCGCCTTGGAGTCAAGCCTCCGTACGCGGGCGGCGCGGGGCATGCGCGTGGGCTTCCTTGGCGGAGGCGTATAACTCCTGGCGGCGAGCTTTTCCGCGAGTCGCGCGAGAGCGAGCTCCCGGTTCCGCGCAAGCGAGCGGTGCTCGGTGCCCACGGCGATCAGGCCGGTGGGGCGGTGGCGCAGGCGCACGCAGTGGTAGTGCCGGTTGCGGTTCCGCCCTCCCTTGCCGGTGCCGCTGAAATGGTCCACCGCGCACTCCGCGAGGAGGGCGTCGAGGGAAGCGGTGGATGGCTTTTTTCCCTGCATGTATTTTACGGCGTTCCCTCGGGGAGGGCGGCATGCACGGCGGGAAGGCTATTCGGACCTTATGTCGTGCGCGGTAAGCCCGTAGCCCTCGCTGCATTCCTTATTGCCCATGGGCTCCATGTGGATGACGATGTCGAACACATTGTCGAGACGCGCCCGGATGCGCTCCTCGACCTTTACCGCGATGTCGTGCGCGTCAATGACGCTCATGGACCCGTCAACCTCCACGTCGAGGTCGATCACGTACATGGGGCCCAGGCGGCGTATCCTCATGCGGTGCGGGTTCATGGCGCCCGAAACCTCCGTGACGGCCTCGCATATCTCCCGGTAGGGCCTGCGCTCGTCGTGTCCCTCCATGAGCTCCACTACCAGGCCCATGAATATGCGCACCGCGCTCACCATGATCCATGCGCCTATGACGAGCGCAAGCGCCCTGTCGAGTATGGGAGCGTCAAAATAGTAGGCGATTCCCAGGCCGGCAAGCACGCCAATCGAGGTGATGGTATCGTTCAGCATGTTCTGCCCGTTCGCGACGAGCATGCTGCTGCCAGTTTTTTTCCCAAGGAAGAACTGGCTCCACGAGAGAAGGCTCTTTCCCGCGATCGAGGCGATCGTCGCCCACACGGCGAGCGTTTCGGGCATCCCGATGGGGTCGCCCGCGATGAGCTTGTGCGCCGTGAGGATGCACATCTGCCCGCCAATGAAAAAGATCACGAACGAGAGGATCGAGGTGGCGATGGTTTCGGCCCTGAAATGGCCGTAGGGGTGCTCCCGGTCCGGCGGACGGCTTATGATGATGCCGGCGGCGAGGGTGATGAACGAAATGACCACGTCCGAAAGACTGTCGAGCCCGTCGGCAAGAACCGCCATGCTGCCGGAGAGCGCGCCCGCGACGATCTTGAGCAGCGCCAGGGCCAGGTTCCCGGCGATGCTGATGAGCGAGGCGGTCTTTAGGAGGCGGTTCCTGTACATGGTCCGTCGCGGGCGCTCCGTAAAATAAGGTCCGATCAGGAAACAGCGCGGCGGTGTAAATGTCAAGCAGCATAATGGAGGGGGAAGGGTCGTGATGCAATCCCCGTGACGGGAAAATTTGATGCTTGAGACGCTTATTTGGGTTGATTAATCCGTGCAAGATGACAGCATTCGCGCGAAGAATTACCCTGTCCGTGGTCCGCTTTGAAATCGCGGGCATAAACCTGAATACGAAGAGCTTACAATTTATGCCAGGAAGTACCTGGGGCGCCATGGAAAGGCCTGGAACGAGCCTACTGGAAGGAGTAATTCGCTCTTCGAAGACTTTTCCCTCATCGTGATAGATATCAAGTAGAAACAGGCGTAAGGCGAAGAGGGTAGTCGTTTAATGTCTCGACGCCGGAAACGTGCCATTTCGAAGATGAAGAGAGGTTTTCATTTTTACGGAATTCCTCGATGGAGGCCTCGACCACGTTATGCGACGCGCTCCTCTCGATGGGTATTCCCCCCAGCCATCGCATGATCGCGCCGAAGGGTTTCTCGAAGATGCTGTGCTTCCCCATTAACTTCACCAGAGATCGGGACATGGCGACGGGGTGCCGATTTATCTCTTGCACGCCGCGCTTTTCCATGTATAGTGAAACGGAATTCATTTCACGGGGAGGGATGCAATGAAGATTTCAAAAATCGAGCTCTATCACGTATCGGTTCCGCTCAGGACGACGTTCTGGCCCACCTGGATACCGGGCTATCCGCAGACGCACAACCGGTTCACGCTGATCAAGCTCGTTACCGACGACGGCGTCGAGGGCTATTCCGCGGGCTCGGCCATGGGGAAGGAGCGCGAGGGCCTGGGGGACCTGCTTGGAGGCTACCTGATGGGGGCCGACCCCACGGACGTGGACCGCATGCAGAGCCTGCTCAAGCAGGCCGGGATCCTGGGATGGAGGAATTTCTGGATTGAACCCGCATGCTGGGACATCATGGGGAAAATGCAGGGCAAGCCGGTATACGAGCTCCTGGGCGGAAAGGCCCGTACCATAGACGTGTATTGCTCTACCGGAGAAATGCAGGAGCCGGAGAGACGGGTGGACTACCTGCTGGACATGCGATCCAGGGGATTCAGGACCGCGAAGCTGCGTGTGAAGAGCCGCACGCTCAAAGAGGACATCAGGAACATGGAAACGATCGCTAAGCGCCTCAAGGGCGTGCTCACCCTCGGGGTGGACGCGAACCAGGGCTGGCTCGTGAGCATCGTCGACCGCGTTCCCGCATGGGACCTGGCGCGCGCGAAGGAATTCGCAGCCGCCTGCCACGCGAACGGCCTCGAGTGGCTGGAGGAGCCGCTCGATTCCCGCAATTACGAGGACAGCGCGAAGCTCAAGCGCGCATCCAAGATCAAGATCTCGGGCGCCGAGCTCAATTACGGGTGGGACGAGATCAAGATCATGCTGGAGAAGGACTGTTTCCACATTTACCAGCCCGACGCGACCTTCGCCGGCGGTATCGCACAGGTGAAGCAGGTCATGGATTTGTGCAAGGCGAAGAAGCGGGCCTACACGCCGCACACGTGGACGAACGGCATCGGGTTCTACGTTAACTGGAACATGGTGCTTTCGGATCCCAAGAACGATCTGCCCCTGGAATACCCGCTCGAGGAGCCGTCATGGGTGCCGGAGTTCAGGGAAGGCATCATAGCGCCCATCCTGCCGGACAACCAGGGGCGTCTCGCCGCCTTTACGCGTCCGGGGCTCGGGTTCGAGATCGACAAATCGCTCCTGAGAAAATACGGCACGCGCTTCTTCAAGATGACCGAAACCAGGCTCAAGATCAAGGTCATCCGCGAGAAGGGTTTGAAAGAGGCGCTCGCACTCAAGAAGCGGAAGGAAACAGGGGCACCGTCGTAAGGGCGCATTGCGTCGTCGTAGGGGCGAACTGCTGTTTGCCCCTACGACGCCACGCCCCTATGACGACGACGCACGTTCCCTGAGGGGGTAGCGCTGGAAGATCAGGCATGCGACGACCACTGCTGCTCCCGAGCTCAGGGCGATGAGCTTGAGCCCCAGCTCGGTGGGCGTGCCCGCGCCTCCCGCATACATGAGGAATGACGCGACCATGATGGAGAAGCCCATCGCCAGCTTGGAAAAGATCGCCTGCACCCCTATGTAGATCCCCTCGCGCCGCTTTCCGGTGAGCGTTTCGTCGTGATCGATGATGTCGGCGAGTATGGCCGGCTGGAGCATGATGTAGCCCGCGATGAAAACGCCCACCAGTCCCATGATGACCTGCGTGTATGCGAGCGGGGAGCCTGTCCCCGGGCCCGTGAACCAGAGGAGCGGGATCGAAACGGCCGTGCCCGCAAGGCTCAGCATGAACATGGGAAACTTCCCGAATTTCTTTGAGAGTGCGTTGAACACGAAGAAGAACGCGACGTTGGTGGCGAGGAAGGGCCCCATCACGAGCGCCACCATGGAATCGGGCTCGTGGAGCACGTACTGGATCCAGAACGGGATGAGCAGGGTGAGCATGTTCAGTGCGAACCAGAAGAGCGCTGCCGCCGAAAGGTAGATGACAAAGGGCCGGTTCCTGAACGTGGTGCGCGCCCAGTCGAAGATAGTGACCGCGGACATCTTCGCGTCGGAAGGCACGGTGTCCACCGACGATTCCTGCCGGATTGAAAGGAGCGTGGGCGCGAAGGTGATGAGCGTGATCCCGCCCGCGAGAACCCCGATGCTCGCCCATCCGAACGCGTCTTTCAGGGGGCCCGTGAAGGCGAAGATGATGGTGCCCACCATGATGAACCCGGCCTGCATGGTCGAAATGTCCACGCGCTCGCGCGAATCGCGCGCGATCTCGGGAAGGAGCGACATGTAGGGATTAGCCACGATCGACCATAGGATGAAGAATGCCTGCACCATCACGAAGATGTAGACGGCGTTGAGCCAGTGCGCCTCGTGCGGGAACGGGGGAGTCCAGAGTAAAAATGTCACGAGCGCGACCGGGATGATGCCGTACCGAATAAATGGGATCCTGCGGCCCAGCTTTGACCTGTGGTGGTCGGTCCAGTAGCCCACCAGGGGCTCGGCGATGCCGTCGGTGATGCGCCCCAGCAGGAAGATCGCCGAAAACACCGCCCCGTCCACGAGCGCCTCGTCGCGGTTGGGAACGTACAGTTTCAGGAGCCACTGGGATATCACCAGGTTGGCCAGGTTCAGGGCGACGCCCCCCATCGCGTAGGAAATTTTTTTACCGAATCCGAGCCGTGCCATGCGGGGACCTTCCATGAATGGTTTCCGGCGAGCCGGGAGCTTATGGGAACCGGAAAGCCGGGGAAAGTCAAATGCAATTTGGGCATGGTAGACGCGGGAATACCGGGGAGCGCATTATGGTTTCCGGGACATATAGTAATTGACCGGGTCCCGGATGGAGGTGTTAGACTGGGATTGGATGGCACTCGCGGCGCTGGAGAGGCCAATGAATTCGGGAAGGATGCGCAACGATTATTACTGGATGAGGATGAGCAATGGATGAAATCGTAACCATGGGAGAGCTCCTTGTGGATTTTATCCCCATTCAGGCGGGAAATGATTCATCGGGATACTACCGTATGCCGGGCGGGGCCCCGGCCAACGTTGCCGCCGGCGTGGCGCGCCTGGGAGGAATCGCGGCGTTTGCGGGAAAAACAGGTAAGGATTTCTTTGGTGATTTCCTGTCGCGCGCGCTTGCGGACGCCGGTGTGGACACGACGCACCTGCTCCGCTCATCCGATCACAGGACGTCGCTCGCCTTCGTGTCGCTCGATCACCGCGGAGAGCGTTCCTTCCTGTTTTACCGCGACCGTGCGGCGGACACCGTGTATGGGGCGGATGAAATCCCCCGGGATCTCATCCGCGGCGCGATGATATTTCATTACGGCTCAATAAGCCTCATCTCCCGGCCTGCACGCGACGCGACGCTCTCCGCGGCAAGGCTTGCGCGCGAGAAAGGGCGAATCGTGTCCTATGATCCCAACCTGCGGCTGAACCTCTGGCCGGACCCGCATCGCGCGAAGGACATGATCCTCAGGGGAATGAAGGCCGCAACCGTCGTGAAGCTCTCGGAGGAAGAGCTCGTGTTCATCACCAACGAGCTTTCCGTGGAGGCCGCCGCGCGCATGATACTCAAGCGCGGGCCAGGGCTCGTGTTCGTGACGCTCGGTGAAAGCGGATGCTATGTCTGCAGCGAGCGGGATGCTTTTTACATGCATGGGTTCCGGGTCGAGCCTGTCGACACGACCGGCGCTGGTGACGCGTTCATGGCGGCCGTGCTCTTCCGGCTTCAACGCGACGGCGTCAGGGATCCCGCTTCGCTGGAAAAGGACGCGCTCCTGGACATCGCGCGCTTCGCCAACGCGGCGGGAGCCCTGGTGACGACCCGGAAGGGCGCGATCAGCGCGATGCCGGGATTTGAAGAGGTAAAGGAGCTCATTAATTCGGGGGCCGACGCATGAAATCGGAAACGTTCACCATAGGTCCGGGGGCGCATTTTACATTCAGGGTGAAGGGAGGCGCAGGAAACGTATCCGCATTTATCGCGCTTAAACGCGCTGCCGACGATGCGATCATCGTGAAGCTGGATCAGGTTCCCGTGGATGTATTCATCCCGGTCGACTGGGACCTCGGGGCGCACCAGGGGGTCAATGCCTTCCTCGAAACGGGCACTGGCGACTGCGTGATCGCAGAATGCTGCATGTACGACGAAACAGTATTTGATAACGGGGCCGTTTTCTTTATCGTCGACCGGGAAAAGATCGAGGTACTCGACGGGAAGAGGCTCGGACGCCACTACAAGTCGGACCCCTTCCGGCCTCTCTTCCATTTCACGCCGGTGAGGAACTGGATCAACGATCCATGCGGGCTCGTTCAGTGGAAGGGACTCTATCATCTCTTCTGTCAGTACCATCCTTATTCATCGTTCTGGGGCCCAATGCACTGGTCTCACGCGGTGAGCAGCGACCTCGTGCACTGGCGTCACCTGCCCATGGCGCTCGCGCCGGACACGACCGGCCACGCGGATGACTTCAGCGGGATATTCACGGGGAGCGCCGTGGAGAACGGCAGCGAGCTCGCGATCGTCTACACCGACCACCGGGACATGCGCTACCACCCCGACCGGATCATGCAGTCGCAGGCCCTGGCGACGAGCGCCGACGGGGTCGTGTTTAAAAAATTTCCGGGGAACCCGGTGATAGGCGCGCGGCCGGAGGATGCGGGCGAGGACTTCCGCGATCCCAAGGTCTGGCGGGAGGACGGCGAGTGGCGCATGGTGCTCGGCACGAGCCATGGGGGCAGGGGGAAGATCATACTGTACGGATCGGCCGACCTGGTGTACTGGGAATACAGGGGCGATCTCTACCGCGCGGAGCGCGACGGCATTGGCATGTTCGAGTGTCCCGATTTCTTCGCGATTGGCGGCAGGAACGTGCTCATTGCGTCGGTCGTCCAGGAGCGGGAGGGAAAGAAGGAGTTTTATGCCGCCGCGATGACCGGCACGCTCCGGAACGGTGCGTTTGTCTCCGCGCAGCGCGCCCGGCTCGATTTTGGCCCCGACTTCTACGCGCCCCAGGCCTTCCTGGACGATCGCGGACGCAGGATCGTCATCGCGTGGATGGAGAACTGGGGGAACCAGTTCGTGACCCATACCAGGGGATGGACAGGCGCGCTCACCCTGCCCAGGGAGCTTACACTTGACGATGAGGGCAGGCTCGTACAGCGCCCCGTGGAGGAGTTACGCTCTCTAAGAAAAACATCCACTCCTCTCATCGAACTCGTGGACAGGAATCTGGACAATTCGACCGTGCCGCTACACGAGTCGATCGACCTTTTTGAATTGATCATAACGTTCCAGCCGCTAGACGACGATGCTCTTTGCGGAGTCGTGATCGCGAACAGCGACGGAGAAGAGCTGAGAGTCTACCATGATGCGGGCAGATCGACCGTGGTGATCGACAGGAGCAGGCTTTCAGCTGGGGAAAAGGGAGTATTCCAGGCGCACGTTTCCCTGATGAACGACGGGATGATGGACATGCACCTGTACTGCGACCGGTCATCCGTGGAGCTCTTCGCCTGCGGGTACTCCGCTGCGGGCACCGCGCGTTTCTATTTTAACGATCCGGAAAAGATGGTGGAAGTTTTTTCCCGCGGACGGGTGCGCATCACGCGCTGCGCGCTCTGGGAACTGGATATGGCGTGGTGACTTCCTGGATGTAAGGGCGAATCGCGATTCGCCCCGATGGGCGCCTGACCAAGAACAGGGCGAATCGCGATTCGCCCCTTCTACGACAATCGGGCCTTCTGGACCTTCTTCACGCTCGCATCCATGACCCATTCGACGAGCCAGGGGGCGAAGCGCTTTGCGAGCCAGGTGAAATGGCCGTCGAACCCCGGGATGATCATGAATTTTTCCTTGATTATTCCCTTCACGAGCGCCTTCGCGACATCGTCGGACGTCATGACCTTCGCTGCCGCCGAGATGGCCTTCGTTTCCTCGGGCTTGGTGATGTTCTCGGTCTGGAAGCCGGGGGTGTCGGTGTCGGGGGGACAGAGCACCGATACGGTGATGTTATACCGCTTGAGCTCGCTTTTAAGCGTTTCCGAAAGGCCGATGATGCCGAACTTGCTCGCGGCGTAGTCCGCGTACCCGAACACGCCCACGAATCCTGCCATGGAGGAGACGTTCACGATGTGGCCGCCCCGGTCCTTCATGAACGGCAGGAGCGCGGAGATGCTGCTCCATATGCCGTACAGGTTTGTCTTCATGGTGTCCTCGAACTGTTTGAAGGTGATGTCCTCGAAGTAGCGGGGATAGGCCCGCCCCGCGCAGTTGATCAACAGGTCCGGGGCTCCGAACGATGCCGCGGCCTTCTTCATGACCTTCGAGACAAGCCCGTTGTCGGACACGTCGAGCTCCATGAACTCGATCTTCTGGCGGGAATTGATTTTTGCGGCACCGATCTCCTCGACCGCGGTTTTGAGCTTGCTCTTCGTGCGCGCGAAGATGATGACGTGCGCGCTCCGCGCCGCAAGGAGCTTCGCTGTGGAAAGCCCTATGCCGGTTGACCCGCCTATGATGTATACGTTTTTATTCGCAAAATCTTTCATTCCGGACTCCTGTCATTTCTGCTTGAGCGTTTCGAGGTCGAGCGTCTTAAGCCATGCCATGGTGCGCGCGAATCCCTCGCGGTAGCTCACCCTTGGCTTCCAGCCGAGCTCGCGCGCCGCCTTCGCAATGGAAAAGCGGAAGCGGGAGCCGAGGTTGATGACCGTATAGGTGGTGAGGAGCGGACGCGTTTTCTTGCTCATGAGCTTCCAGAGCAGCTCCATGACGAAGCCCGCCGCGTACGCCGCAAAGTAGGGGATGTGCGTGGTGATGGGCTTCACGCCCAGTGTCCCCGCGATCTGCGCGCAGAATTCCTGGAAGGTGACCGATTCCCCGTCGTGGACGAGGTAGCCGTTCCCCACCGCGCGCTTGTCCTCGGAAATGAGCATCAATAAATCCACGAGGTTCTCTATGTAGGTGGGCCACACGAGCACGTCCTTGCGCCAGAAGATAAGGTCGCGTTTGATGATCGCGTCGGCGATCAGGGGAACGAAGGTCTGGTCTCCCTCGCCGTACACCCAGCAGGGGTACACCATGGTTACCGGGAGCCCTTTCTCCCTGTGGTAGCGCCAGGATATTTCCTCAGCCTCGATCTTCGAGTCGGGGTAGGGCTCCTTCCACGGACGCAGCGGGAAGGTCTCGTCCATGACCGCGGACTCGTCGACGCCAAAGACGTCGTTCGTGCTCATGTCCACGAAGCGGCTGACCTTTTCCTCGGACGCTGCGCGGCATATGTTTTCCGTGCCGCCTATGGTGACGCGCTCGAAGAGGCTCCACGGCGCCCAGTCGGTCACCACCGCGGCGCAGTGAAACACGATATTCACACCCTTGACGGCGCGCCTCACGGATTCGTAATCGGTGATATCGCCGTGGACGACCTCGACCCCCAGGGCCCCGAGGGCGGCCTCGCCGGGGTCGCCGGGGAGCACGAAGGCGCGCACCTTCTTCTTTCTCTTTAAGTTGGCCCTGACCAGGTGCCCGCCTATGAATCCGGTTGCGCCGGTTACGAGCACCTTCTGCGCCGCTGTTTTTTTTGCTGGCATGGGATGGTCCGTTGAGAATGTTGTTATGAATACACGTAATACGCAAGGTGCTTGAAGATGAAGGTGTCCAGCTTCTCCTTCGCGTCGTGGTAGATGCTGGAAAACATCACCCCGACTCCCCAGTATTCGGCGGAGATTTTTTCCGACCGGATGACCATGGCGAGCGCCTCGATGTCGCGGAGCTCGGTGTCCAGCTTCGAGAGATCAATATTGACCTTGATGATGCTGGAGGGTTCAAACTCCTTGACGGAGCGGAAGTAGAAGCCGCCGCGGCTGATGTTCACCAGCGTGCCTATGAAATCGATCGCGTCGCGCTCCTCCGAGGACGATTCGATGAGCGTTTCGACTATCTTTACCGGCACCTCGATGTCGAGCCGGAACTTTTTCCTGCGCGGGGCCGCTCTCCTGTCCTTCTTCTTTTTTTCCTCTTCCTCGACCTCGAGCCTCATGTGCTTCCGGCGCTCGGCGGCGCGGCGCTCCCCTTTGAGCTTGGAGGAGAAATTCATGACCATCCAGATGTCGAATTCCTCTTCGAACCATTGTGCCATCGCCTGTTCCATGGTGCAGCGCTCGCCGAATTCCTTCTGGCGGTTATGGAATTTTTCGATTTCTTTCTTTATGTCAGAGGAGAGCTCTTCGAACTTGATGGCGTTTCTCCGCATAGGAGCACCTGTCCTTTCAGTTTGCTGCGAGCCTCAAGATAGAACCTGAGGGTAAAAAATTCAATTATTTTCTTGCAGACGATCGATATTATTAATACATTACGCTTCTAATTAAATGTACACCATGGCGGCCACCCTATGACTTCCGGAACGACATTCCCCACCATCGCGGCGACGGCGCTTGCGTGCCTGCTCTCCCTGCTGGCTCCCGGTACTGCCGGGGCGCAGTATCCCTACACCCTTACCGGGCAGCCGGAGGCGGTCGCCAAAATCGTGGCGCGCGAGCAGAGCATACCGAACGCGAAGCAGATTATCGCGATGTCACAGCGCCTCGACGAGACCTACGGCGACCTCTACGAGAAGCTCAAAAACGGCCGCAGGCTCGTCATCTTCTTCGGTCCAGCGCACGGCAAGTACGCGAACGGGCACTGGGAGGGCGCCGCCACCAACAGGATAAGCTGCACGGGGGTGACCGAGGAATACTATTCGATGCTGCTCGCGCGGGAGCTGTACGCGCTCCTCGCGGCGAACCCAATGATCGAGGTGCGCACCACCGACGACTATCTGCAGGTTCTCAGGGGAAGGAGCGACACCTACAACAACATATTCCTGCATGGCATCGTTCAGCGCGCGCTCGAAACGAACGCCTTCATGGCCATAAGCCAGCACCTTAACAACGTCGCCCAGACCCAGAAGGCGTACGGGTATGTGAACATACCCGGCATTCACATCACCACCGACGAGACCGGCGCGCGCTTCCTTGCGAACGTGCGCTTCGCCTTCAGGGGGTTCCTCACGCTCTACAACCGCGTGGACGCATCCGGCTTTTCGCTCAGGTACGCACAGACCCTCAAGTCGAAACTGGTGGACAAGGGGATGAAATCGAACGCCTGGGAGAACGGATGCGTGGGCGACGAGCGCTTTACCTATTTCGTTGACTTTCCCATTTCCCTCATCTACGAAACGGGATTCATCTGCAGCCCGGAGGAAGAGGCCTTCCTGCGCGACCAGGAGAAAAGGAAGATGATCGCGCGCGCGCAGTACGATACCTTCCTGGAAACCACGAAAGACGTCTTTGGCGTGGACATATCGGGCGCCGCCCCGGTCAGGGTGAAGGACGTGCCGGAAAACATGCTCACCATCTTCAAACTCTCGCGCATAGCGCTTTTCTACGTGAAGACGCTCGAGTATGCCAAGGCCTTCGAGGTGATCGACGAGATAGGGAGGCTGTCCGACGGGTTCTCGCAGCAGCACCTGGTGCCGTACAGGGACATCCGCACGATCATCACCCAGGCCGAATCCTATTACCAGACGGGAAGGCAGCTCCTGCTCGGGAACAACCACAGGGAGGCGAGCGCCTACCTGGGACTCGCGAAAAAGACCATCAACAGCCGGGCGCTCCTCGTCGCGCTCGACATGAAATACGCCGCCGAGGCCTCGCGCCTGGTCCTTCCCGCGACGGACACCGGGACGCCGGTCAAGCTCTGCCCCGACACCTGCTTTGCGCCCGGTTACCAGCGCATGCCGCTCAACACGCCGGTGATCTTTCCCGTGGAGGACAAAATGTCCATTGAGGAGGCGATCGAGAAGGCGCTCAAGCCGGACTGGGAAACCGCGGCGAAGCTGGTGCGCTCGTTCGGAAACGTGTGGATCAACGGCCAGAAGTTCGCCTTTGGGCCCGGGCTCTACCTGGTGACGCTGGGCGAGGACCTTTCTGTGACCAACGTACTCGTGGTGAGCGAGGCCCGGCTCAATCCCTGCATGTACCAGAACCATCAATACCTTAAAAATTCCTTCTTCGCCTCGGAGGACCGTGACCGCTCGCTCTGAGCAGGGGCGCGGGACGGGAAGGCCCTACAACTTCTTTGGCGACTACCTCTGGAACAGGTACGGGTGCCGCATTCTGAAACTTCCCATCGACGCGCACCTCTCGTGCCCCAACAGGGACGGCACCCTGGACGGCCGCGGCTGCGTGTTCTGCGGCGAGGACGGCTCCGCATCGCCAACCGCGGCGGGCGTCGACGATATCACCAGGCAGATGGAAATCGCCCGCACGAGCTTTCGCCGATCGGACGCGGCGACGCGCTACATCGCCTACTTCCAGGCGTTCACCAACACCTATGCGCCTCCCGCGGTACTGCGAAGACTGTACGATGCCGCGACGAAGGAGCCCTTCGTCACGGGGCTCATGATCGCGACACGTCCCGACTGCGTCCCGAACGAAGCGCTCGAGGTTATCGCCGGGTACGCGCGCGCGGGATTCGAGCTCTGGCTTGAACTGGGGATGCAGAGCGCGCACGACGGGAGCCTGGCGTTTCTCAACAGGCATCACACGAACGAATGCACCGTTGACGCCGTGACGCGCGCCGCGGCCTTCGGCATCCCCGTCTGCGTGCACGTAATACTGGGAATTCCGGGCGAAACCTGGGAGGACATGATGGAGACCGCGCGGATCATTTCGTCGCTCCCGGCGGCCGGGGTGAAGATACACCACCTTCACGTGATCCGCGGGACGGGTCTTGAAGAGATGCACGCATCACGGGCGCTTCCCATCCTTTCGCGGGGAGAATATATCTCTACCGTATGCGATTTCCTGGAGCGCCTGCGGCCGGGCATCCTCATACACAGGCTCATAGGCGACCGTCCGCCGGCGACGCTCGTCGCGCCGCTGTGGGGAATCCACAAGGGAACGGTGCTCCGGTCGATCGAGGACGAGTTCGCGCGCCGCATGAGCCGCCAGGGTTTTCTCTTCACGGGCTAAGGCGCGGGGGGCCGATCGACGTCTCAGTTCGAATGGGCCTCACAGGCGAAGAAGACGAACGAGGCCCCCGAGCGCACGAAGTGATACGCCGCCGAGCTCGACACATCGCCGGTCTTCTGCATGACCGCTGCGTAGGTGCCCGACGCGGGCTGGTATGCAAGGGTCACCGAGCAGCTTCCTCCACGGTCAAGCTTCTGGACCACTGCCTGGTTGAGCCGCGCCCCCCTGAAGATCCTCGTCACCGCGTCGTCGCTGAACATCTCCCTGAAACGCGCATTGAAGGCCGCGGCGTCGAACTGCTCCTCCTTCCGCGCTCCGAAGTAGGTGAGGGTGTATTTAAAGGGAAACCACGTCATCGATGAAACCGCCGTGCTGTCATGTGCCACGGCCGCATTCGCGAACGATTCCCAGAAGCGCGCGAACGCCGCGTCGTCATACCAGGGCTCGGTGGACGTGGGAGCGGTCCATGCGAGCAGAAAAAATGAAATAAGAATTATTACGCGCACAGTATGGTCGTCCAGGTGGATGGTTTTACCGTTCCCCCTCGGTCCTCCTTTCCTAAATAAGATCAGGATGCAGGACCGGGCGTCTTCATCAAGAAAAAAAAATTTTTCCCGGAGGAGCGCAGCGGACCATACGCGTGATAATTACTTGCCATTCCCGCGCACGCGTGTAGCATATGCCGACCCTGCCGCAACGATTGAAAATGGAGAATGGCACATGCACAGCGCGAACGGATTCGAGCTCATATCTCGGCGCCAGGTACGTGAAATCAACGGGGAGGCGCTCATCTACCGTCACGTGAAGACGGGCGCCCGGCTGCTTTCCATCGTCAACGACGACGAAAACAAGGTGTTCGGGATCAGCTTCCGCACCCCGCCCGCCGATTCCACGGGAGTTGCGCACATCCTGGAGCATTCGGTGCTCTGCGGCTCGCGCAAGTACCCGGTACGGGAGCCCTTCGTGGAGCTGCTCAAGGGATCGCTCAAGACCTTCCTGAACGCAATGACGTACCCGGACAAGACCTGCTATCCCGTCGCGAGCCAGAACCGGCAGGATTTCTACAACCTGGTGGACGTGTACCTGGACGCGGTCTTCTTTCCCGCTCTCACCGCGCGCATCTTCGAGCAGGAGGGCTGGCACGTCGCACTCGAGGAGGGCGGGGAACCCGAGTTCAAGGGCGTGGTCTACAACGAGATGAAGGGGGATTACTCGTCGCCGGAGAGCCTGAGCGCCTCCCAGTCGCAGTACTCGCTCTTTCCCGACAATGTCTACGGGCTTGAAGCCGGTGGAGACCCGGAGCACATCACCGGCCTGGGCTTCGAGGGACTCATGGATTTCCACACGCGCTACTATCATCCCTCGAACGCGTTTATCTATTTTTACGGGGACGATGACCCGGACAGGAGGCTTTTGATCCTCGACGGGTATTTAAAGGAATTCAGTGCGCGCACCGTCGATTCGGCGATACCGCTCCAGGCGCGCCGCACGCTGTGCTCCACGATAGAGAAGCCCTTTGTCGCAGGGGAAGGGGAAGAGGCCGCGAAGGGAATCGTCACCGTGAACTGGATGCTCACGGAATCCACGGACCCGGTCATGAACATGGCTTTCCAGGTGCTCGAGTACATTCTGATGGGCATGCCCGCCTCGCCGCTGCGCAAGGCGCTGCTCGATTCGGGACTGGGCGAGGGGATCGCGGGGCAGGGGCTCAACAACGAGCTGCGCCAGATGTATTTCTCCGCGGGGCTGCGCGGCATCGCGCCGGAAAACGCGGGCGCGATGGAAACGCTGGTGCTCGACACGCTCGCCTCGCTCGCGAGGGACGGAATCGATCCGCGGACCGTCGAGGCGGGAATTAACACCATCGAGTTCCGATTCAGGGAAAACAACACGGGACAGATGCCGCGCGGCCTGGTGCTCATGCTTCGCGCGCTCGCCACCTGGCTCTACGACGAAGACCCGCTCTCGCTCGTCGCCTTCGAGGCGCCGCTGGAATCCGTGAAAGCGGACGCAGCGGGTTCCGGGCGCTATTTCGAGTCGCTCATCCGGGAGCACCTGCTCGATAACACGCACAGGACCACCGTCGTCATGAAGCCCGATCCCGGTTACGGCGAAGAGCTCGCCGCCGGCGAGCGGAAGCGGCTCGAAGCGATACTGACGCGGATCGGCGAGGAGGGAAAGCGCGCGCTCGCGGAGGAAACCATGGCGCTTCGCGCGCTCCAGTCCGCACCCGACAGCCCGGAGGCGCTTGCCACCATCCCGCGCCTGTCCCTGAAAGACCTCGAGAAAAAGAACAGGACCATCCCTTCCGATGAATGGAACCGCGGCGGAACGCGCTTCATTCTCCATAACGTGTTCACAGCGGGAATCGTGTACCTGGACCTGGGACTCGACCTCTCGCGCCTCCCCGAGCAGTACCTGCCTTACGTGCCGCTGTACGGCAGAGCACTTTTCGAAATGGGAACGAAGAAGGAGGATTACATGTCGCTGTCGCAGCGCATCAGCGGCAGTACGGGCGGCGTGAGAAGGGCGATCTTTTCCTCGATGGTGCATGACACGGGCGGGCACGCCGCATGGATGTTTTTGCGTGGAAAGGCGATGACCGCGCGCGCGGGCGACTTGACGGGAATACTGCGGGACGTGCTCTCAATCCCGGATTTCAGCCGGAAGGAGCGCTTCGTCCAGATTCTCCAGGAGGAAAAGTCGCGGCTGGAGGAGCGCATAGTCCCCAACGGGAGCGGGTACGTGGACCAGCGGCTCAGGGCGCGCTATACCACTGCGGACGCAGCCATGGAGCGCATGAGCGGGCTGAGCTACCTCCTGTTCCTCCAGGAGCTCGTCCCGGTGATCGACCGGGAGTGGGAGCGCGTGCGCTCGGTCCTGGAAGAGATCCACACGCTGCTCGTGGACCGGAACAGCATCGTCATGAACGTGACCGCCGACGCGGGGACGTGGAGCGCATGCCATTCCACGGTGACCGCGCTGGCCGATTCGCTCCCTGCCGGGAAGCCCGCCCGTGCGGCATGGACCACGCAGGATCTCCCCGGAATGGAGGCCCTCCTCATTCCCTCCAGGGTGAGCTACGTGGGCGCCGCGGCGAACCTCTACGAAAAGGGATTCAGCTATCACGGGTCGGTGCGCGTGATCACGCGCTACCTGCGCACGACCATGCTCTGGGAGCGCGTGCGGGTGCAGGGCGGGGCATACGGGGCCATCTGCGGCTTCGACCGGCTTTCGGGGGTGTTCAGCATGCTCTCGTACCGTGATCCGAACATAAGCGCAACATGGCGCATCTTCGCCGAGGCGGCCGGCTTCCTGGAAAAGATATCCATACCCGACGAAGAGCTGCACAAGGGCATCATCGGCGCGATCGGCGAAATCGACGCATACCTGCTTCCCTCCGCGCAGGGCTTTGTCGCGCTGGAGCGTATCCTGACCGGGGCTACCAGCGAGCTGCGGCAGCGCATGAGGGACGAGGTGCTTGCAACGACGGTGCGCGATTTTCGCGCCTTTGCCCGCGCGCTCGCGGGAGCGGGGGACGGGTTCGTACGCGCGGTCCTCGGCGACCCGGACGCCATTCGCGCCTCCGATGAAGGAAGGCGGGAGCTTTTTACCAACACTAAAATTCTGTAGGAGCATGTCATGGCCAAGACACTGAGACCCGACACCTATGCGCGCAACACCCTCGAGCGCTACACGGGATCGCCCATAACCGATTTTCGCTCCAACGTAATGCTCGTCAATTTTCCGCGCTACATCGAACAATATGCGGCCTTCACCGGCGCGGAGCTCAACAAGGGCTACTGGACGGTGGTGCATGACCGCGAACGCGACATCTCCATCATCAACTACGGGGTGGGCTCGCCGTCGGCGGGCATCGTGATGCACTGCCTTTCGTTCATAGACGGGATCAGGTCGGTGCTCATGCTGGGAATGTGCGGCGGGATCGACGAGGAGCTCGAGGTGGGCGATTTCATCATTCCCACCGCGAGCGTGCGCGACGAGGGGACGAGCATCCACTACCTTCCAAAAGACGTTCCCGCGCAGCCGTCGTTCTGGGTGAACCAGGTGTGCGAATCGGTGCTCGTGGAGGAGACGGGAAAAAAGCCCCGCTCGGGGATAATGCTCACGACGGATTACCGGATGTGGGAATTCGACGAAGAGTTCATCAGCTACATCCTCAAGCACAGGATACTCGCCATCGACATGGAGATCGCGACGATATTCGCCGTGGCCTACGCGATGAACGTTCCCGCGGGCGCCCTCATGCTCGTGTCGGACCTCCCCCTGCGCAAGGGAGGAATCAAGAGCAAGGAGAGCGCGTCGAAGGTGTTCCTGGAGCATACCGAGAAGCACCTGCGCGCGGGGCTTAAAACGGTGGAACGGATACGCATAAGGAGCGGCGCGGTGCCAGGACAGGAAAGCCGGGGGGAATGAAAAAATCCCGGGAGGGGACCGTAAGCCGAATCCTGTTTATGCAGCCATCCATCTTGGACGCGCGTTGCCGCGCGTCTCCTTGCGACCTACCCGCAACCTTGGACGGGCCGTCCTCGATCGGTTGCTTACTTGGTCTTGCACCGGATGGGGTTTGCACTGCCGCCCGCCTCGCGGCGGGCGCGGTGGGCTCTTACCCCGCCATTTCACCCTTACCCGTTTCCGGGCGGTATGTTTTCTGTTGCACTTTCCGTCGCCTCGCGGCGCCCGGGTGTTACCCGGCATCCTGCCCTCTGGTGTTCGGACTTTCCTCGCTCCCCGCTTTCGCGGGGCCGCGCGGCTGCGTGTTCCCCTCCCGGGACGAGGGACACAGTACCTCTCCGTCATGCTCGATTACAAGCACAATAAATGGCGCCTCGCCACCGGGTACCTGACGAATCCGCGGCGACTGGTCAGGGGCCGGTTGAAATAAATGTTGAATTAATGGCGCGTCAGGATATACTTGCGTAAAATATACAGAAACCGCCCGAAACAGCCATATGACAGCACGCGTGCTTATTGTCGAGGATGAGCCTATCATTGCCATGGACCTCTCCATCAGCCTGACCGGAAGAGGCTATCATGTCTTTTCCGCATCGACGGGACGCGAAGCCATAAGGCTCGCCCTGCAGGAAAAGCCGGATCTCATCCTCATGGATATCATCCTGCAGGGAGACATGGACGGGATCGAGGCCACGGAAAACATACGCAGGGACAACGACATCCCGATCGTCTACATGACCGCCCACACCGACGACGCAACCATGCACAAGGCGAAAGCGACTCGTCCCTACGGCTACCTCATCAAGCCCGTCAACGAATACGAGCTGTACTCCACGATGGAGACGGTCATCAGCCGGCACGCATTCGAGCAGCACATACGACAGAACGAGGAAAACTTCAGGCTGCTGGTCGAAAACGCCGGCGACGCGATCGTAATCGTGCAGGACCTGTCTCTTATACACATCTGACGCTGCCGA
>CALMJO010000230.1 GCA_937864375.1 uncultured Spirochaetota bacterium | reverse complement strand
CGACCGCCGCGGGGATGGAGCGCGCGGCGCACTGCTCCACCGCCGCGCGCATCTTTTCCTTGGGCACGATGATCACGGCCAGGTCCACGGGCCCCTCGATTTCGTCCAGGCCCTTATACAAACGGTGCCCGAACCACGATCCTCCCTGCGGGTTCACCGGGTAGAGCGCGCCGTCGTAACCGCCGCGCATGATGTTATGCAGGATGTTGAATCCCCACTTGTGGATGCCGGAGGACGCCCCTATGAAGGCGATGGAGCGGGGTTCAAAGAGGGGGCGAAAGAGCGTGTCGTGTGTCATGGTGACCTTCGGAGTTTTTGTATATGCGGATGTCCTCCCCGCGAAGACACGATGAATCGCGTCTTTACCGGCGGGCGCGACTCGTCGAGCCCCTACTTTTTGGTAACCTTCTTTTCCATGTTCTCGCCAAAGATCCTGTAGACCTTCGTTTCGAGCTGGGCCATCTGGAATCGGAACTCGTCGTTCGTGGCGGGGATCTGCGTGCTGAACGAGGCCTTGAAGGCGACCTCCCCGGTCTCGACCACGATGCCCTTGATGAGCACCTCGAAGAATCCCTTCTTGATGTTGTCGTGGTAGGACCACAGGGGGATGGTCCCGGTGACGATGATGTCGGCCGCGAGCACCTTGCCCACCTTCATGGAGTTGGCGTCGGTGAGCCCGGACTGCGTGAGGGAGAGCTCGGCGAGCACGCTGTCGAGCTTGTTCCGCTCCACCACGCTGACCCCCGACTGGAGCAGGGCGAGCTCGAACTTCTCCGTGTTCTTGCTTTCCACGCTCTTCTTGGTCATGGCCTCGGAGGGCGCCCCGGCCCACCCGGCGGTGAGCTCGAAGGGCACCACGGCGACCCGCGTCTTCTGGGTGAGCTTGATCTTCTTGCTGAAAAATATCTCCGTCTGGATCGCGTCCTCGGCGTGGACGGCGAGGGACATCATGAAGATGGCTGCGATGAGCGCTGTTTTTTTCACGGCGGGCCCCCGATCGATGGTTTCCTCCATCTCATACGCACATCAGCCGGCATGTCAAGCATTATGGGCGGGTCCGATCGCGGTGCACATAAACATGTTGCAAAAATCGCGCGCCCGTGCTGTAATCGGAACATGACCATCCGCGGAGCAAACCGGTGATGCGGGCGCTTCGAACGGTCGTGTGCCTGGCGCTGGGACTGGCGGGATGCGCGGGCTACCCCGAGGGGAGCCTCCTGGACGGCGTGCGCCCGGGCGCCGACTGCAGGATAAACGTGATGGCCGTGTTCGCCCATCCCGACGACGAAAGCTTCTACACGGGAGGGACGCTCATCAAGCTCGGGAAGGACCCGCGCGTGCGACTGCACGTGCTCTGCCTCACGAACGGCAACATGGACGAGGCGAAGGACAACCTGGGCATAACCCGAGAGATGCTCGGGCGCATGCGCGTGAAGGAGCTGGAATCTGCCGCGATGGTGCTCGGGGCCTCCACGGCCGCCTGCATGGGCTACGACGACCAGGGCCTTGCCGGCGCCGACGGGGCCGAGCTCTCTGCCCGGGTTGAGGACGCCGTCCGGAAGGCGGGCGCGGACGTGATCATCACCCACGATCCCTACGGCCTTTCGGGCCACGAGGACCACATCGTGTGCTCCAGGGTCGCGACCGCGGCCTTCAGCGAGACGGATGCCCAGCGGCTCTACTACGTGACCATGTCCCCGGCGCGCTACCGGTTCAACCTGCTCTTCGCGCTGTCGGACAGCCCGGCGGAAAAATCGGTTCCCACCGTGCGCGTCAACATCAGGGCGGAAAAGACCATGAAGAGGCTCGCGCTCTACGCGCACGTCACCCAGCACCATTTCTCATTCTGGAACGCGCTCGCGATGCGCGAGGATTTATTGTTCGACTACGAGCACTTTGCGCTGGCGGGAGCGAGGGACGGGGTGAAATGAGCGCACGGCGGCGCACCATACTCCTCGTGGACGACGAGGCGATCATCGCGATGGCCCAGGCGGAGGACCTCGAGAAGGAAGGCTACACGGTCGTCCTGGCGGGTTCGGGCAGGGAGGCGATCGATGCCGTCGATCGCGCGCGCGGCGGGATCGACCTCGTCCTCATGGACATCGACCTCGGGAAGGGCATGGACGGCACCGAGGCCGCGCGCGAGATCCTCGCGACGCACGACATCCCCGTGGTGTTCCTCTCGTCCCACACCGAGCGCGCGATCGTGGAAAAGACCGAAGCGATCACCTCCTACGGCTACGTGGTGAAGAGCGCGGGAATCACCGTGCTCGCGGCATCCATCAGGATGGCCTTCAGGCTGCACGACGCGCACGACCGCATCCAGGCGAAGAACATGGAGATCGAGGCGGCCAACGAGGAGCTCGAGGCGGCGAACGAGGAGCTCGTGCGCTCGCAGCGCGACCTCATCGAGGGGGAGAAGTCCCTCGCCATAAGCGAGGAGCGCTACCGCTGCCTGTTCGAGCAGGGCTCCGACGCCATCTTCGTCGCGGACCCGGCCACGCGCAGGATCCTCGACTGCAACCGGAAGGCCGAGGACCTCACCGGGCGTACCCGCGATGAGCTCCTCGCGATGAACGCGGACCTGCTTCACACGGAGGACCAGCGCGCCCCGACCATGGAGTATTTCAGGGAGTTCGTCCTCGGCCGGCGGGAGGGGACGGTGGAGTCCGCGGTGCTCACCGGGGAGGGGATGAGGGTCCCGGTGTCGATTTCCGCGGGCGTCGTGCAGGCAGGGGGTAAGAGCCTCCTCCTGGGCATCTTCAGGGACATCACCGATCGCACGCGCATCGAGGAGGCGCTGCGCGCGCAGGAGCGCCGGCTCAGGGCCGTCATCGACGGCTCCCCCGTGCTGCAGTTCGTGATCGACCGGAACCACCGCGTCCTCTACTGGAACAGGTCACTCGAGAAGTACAGCGGCATCCCGGCCGGGGAGGTCATCGGAACGAACCGCCAGTGGCGGGCGTTCTATGACCATGACCGGCCCTGCCTGGCCGACCTGCTGGTAGATGGTCTTCCGGACGAAATCTTCCGGCGCTACAAGGGGAAGTGCAACCGTTCGGCGCTCGTGGAGGACGCGTTTGAGGCGACCGACTTCTTTCCCGCCCTGCACGGCGGCACCTGGCTCTATTTCACCGCGGCCCCCATCCGGGACGGGGATGGAACGATCATAGGCGCGCTCGAGACCCTCGCCGACATCACGGAGCAGAGAATGGCCGAAGAGGCCATGCAGGAATCAAAGCGCTATTTGGATGAGATCATCAACAGCGTCGCGGACCCTATTTTCGTCAAGGACCGGGAGCACCGATGGGTGCTCGTCAACGACGCCTACTGCGATTTCCTGGGGCGCCGGAGGGAGGATCTCCTGGGAAAATCCGACTTCGACTACTCCCCCGCGCGCGAGGCCGAGGTGTTCTGGGAAAAGGACGAGGCCGTGTTCACTTCGGGGATGGAGAACATCAACGAGGAGCCCATCACCGACGCGCAGGGGCGTGTCCATACGGCCGTCACCAAGAAGACCCTGTACAGGAACAAGCGGGGCGAGGAATTCATCGTCGGCATAATCAGGGACATCACGGAGCGCAAGCTCGCGGAGGACAGGCTCAACGCGGCGACGAGGCAGCTCGAGAACATACTCGAGTTCCTGCCCGACGCAACGTTCATCATAGACAGCGACAAGCGCGTCATCGCGTGGAACCGGGCCATGGAGGAGATTTCCGGCCTGAAGAAGGACCGGATACTGGGAAAGGACCACTACCAGGGCGCGGTGCCCTTTTACGGCGAGCCCAGGCCGTTCCTGATAGACCTGCTTGAGGAGTTCGACGACGATCTCGCGAAGAATTACGCCAACGTGAAGAGAAAGGGTGACGCGCTGTACGCGGAGGCGTTCACCCCGGCGCTCAACGGCGGGAAGGGCGCGTACATCGCCGCGGTCGCCACGCGGCTTTTCGACGCCGAGGGGAGGCCCGCCGGCGCCATCGAATCCATCAGGGACATCACCGAGTGGAGGGAGGCCGAGACCAAGGCCAGTGCCTACATTGGGTTCCTGGAGCGGATCGAGGCCATCGACCGCGTGATCAGGGAGGCCGTCGACCTTGACGCGATGCTCGGAAGCGTCCTGGACGGCGTGCGCGTGATGTTCGACAGCGACCGCGCCTGGCTTCTTTACCCGTGCGATCCCGGGTCGCCGACCTTCCGCGTAAGGATAATGCGGGCGCGCCCGGAATATCCCGCCGACATAGCCCTGGAGGAAGACCTGCCGGTCGATCCCGAAACTGCCCGGGTCCTTGAAGATGTGCTCGGTTCCCCGGGGCCGGTCGTCTTCGACCCGTCCAGCGGAAGGAAGATCCCGTTTGCAGGGGAGTTTGCCATCAAGTCCCAGATGGTGCTCGCGGTCCGGCCCCGGACGGGGCAGGCCTGGGCCTTCGGGATGCACCAGTGCTCGCACGACCGCGTGTGGTCGGGCGAGGAACAGAGGCTTTTCCTGGAGATCGGACGCCGGGTCACCGACGGGCTCTCGAGCATTCTCTTCCTCGAGATCCTGCGCGGGAGCGAGGAGAAATACCGCGCGCTCGTGGAGAACCTCAACGTGGGCATCTTCATGAGCAGCCTTGACGGGAAATTCCTGCACGTGAACCCGGCAACGGTGCGCTTAAGCGGGCTGGAGAGCGCGGAGCAGCTCCTGGAGATGCCGGCCCAGTCGCTGTACGACGACCCGGAGGACCGTCAGCGCATGGTCGAGGCGTTAGCCAGGGACGGGCACGTGTCGAACATGGAGATTCGCGGAAAGAGGGCGGGCGGCGAGCGCTTCTGGCTCTCGATGAGCGCGGTGCTCATGAAGGGCAGCGGCGGCGAGCCGGGATTCATCCTGGGAACGGTGTCGGACATCACGCAGCGCAAGCGCATCGAGGAGGCGCTCGACCGCAGGCTCGTGGCGCTCACGCGTCCCCTGGGCGATTCCCAGGAGGTATCGTTCGAGGAGCTGTTCAACATCGAGGACATCCAGCGCGTCCAGGACCTGTTCGCGGCCGCGACGGGCGTGGCGTCCATAATCACTCACGTGGACGGGACGCCCATCACCAGGCCAAGCGGCTTCTGCCGCCTGTGCAGCGACATCATCCGCACGACCGGGAAAGGGCTCGCTAACTGCTACCATTCGGACGCGGTCATAGGGAGATACCATCCGGAGGGACCGGTGGTCCAGCCGTGCCTGAGCGGCGGGCTCTGGGACGCCGGCGCCAGCATCGCCGTGGGAGGGCGCCATATCGCGAACTGGCTGATTGGACAGGTGAGAGACGAGACTCAATCCGAAGAAAAGATGCGAAGTTATGCGCGGGAAATAGGCGCGGAGGAGGAGGTCGTCGTCGCCGCCTTCAGAGAGGTCCCCACGATGTCCAGGGAGCGCTTCGACGACGTGGCGCACGCGCTCTTCGTCTTCGCCAACCAGCTCTCCCTCCTTGCCTACCAGAACGTCCAGCAGGCGCGCATCATCACCGAGCGCAGGGAGGCGGTTGACGCGCTCACCCGCTCGATCGCCGAAAAGGAGGTGCTGCTGCAAGAGCTCCGGCACCGTGTGAAGAACAGCCTTAACATCGCCTCGAACCTCATCTCGCTCAAGCTGCACGACGTACGCGATGACGGAACGCGCGCGGTGTTCAGCGACGTGATCTCGCGCATCGAGTCGATCGCCGCCGTGTACGAGCAGCTGCACGCCGGGGGGAGCCTCGAGCGCGTCGACCTGGTCCGCTACGTAAACCGCCTCACGGAACTGCTGCGGAAATCCTACATGCCGCGGGAGGGCGGCGTCACCATCATGACCGTTCTCGAAAAGGTCTCGTGCGATCTCAGGTGCGCCGTGCCGCTGGGGCTCATCCTGAACGAGCTCGTCACCAACGCGCTCAAGTACGCGTACCCGCCCGGCTCGCGCGGGGAGATACGCGTGTCGCTCGCCGTGCGCGGGGAGACCGTGTCGCTCGTAGTCGCCGACGACGGGCCGGGACTGCCGGGGGGCATGTCCGCACAGGGCGGCGGGCTGGGTCTGCGCCTTGTCGAGATGCTCTGCCGCCAGATTGACGGCACGCTGGTCATTGAAGAGGGACCGGGAACGAGCGTGCGGATCGTCTTTCCCGCGTGACGCTCAGGATGAATGCTTGTTCCGCAGGCGCCCTTCAAGGGGGATGACGAGATAACGGC
>CALMJO010000229.1 GCA_937864375.1 uncultured Spirochaetota bacterium | reverse complement strand
ACCCGCATGACAAAACCGCCCCGGATCTTCCACGTGAACTGGTTCCGCCAGGACGCCAACGGCAAGTTCCTGTGGCCGGGCTATGGCGAAAACCTTCGCGTCATCAAGTGGATCGTCGACCGCTGTCTCTCCACCGGGGCCGCTACGGAAACTCCAATCGGGTACATTCCCGGTCCCGGCGGCATCGACATGAGCGGCCTCTCGCTTTCCTCCGGGGTGGTGGAACAGCTTTTCGCGATTGACAGGAACGCGTGGACCGATGAGCTCAATGGTCACAGGGAGTTCTTCCAGAAGTTCGGGGACAGGCTCCCCAAGGCAATGTGGGACGAATATCACGCGCTCGAGGAGCGGCTTGCGCGCTGATTCCTCCACGGTCGCGTCGGCCTGTTGGATTGCGGAAGCGCCCGCGGCTGAAAATTGCTTGATATTTTGTAATCCGGACCGATACTGACATGACGCACCACCGTGCGTCATGTTTGTGTCACGTGCGCGTCAACACCTGCCACGATCGCGCACTAAGAACCAGCTTCCGTACCATGCGCTTCGCAGGACGGAACGCGAGTGGCATCGCTCCGATATTCCTGAGGTGAGGTATGTATGAACAAAGAGAAGAAAATTGAAAAAATCCTGGAATCTGCACTGCAGGACGACCTCAAAGACTATGTTGCACTCGTAAAAAAAATGGGAACGAAGCTCCCGCTCTTTGGCCGTAAAACACGCATCGCGGCCGCGCTGTTAAAGGACGCATTGGGAGACGTATCAAAACTCGATCTCTCTCTTGATTTTCTCACGAAGAAGGACAATTCCGGAAAGATCGTGTTCGAAGACATCAAGGACGGCCGCGTGCGCCTCTTCATGAACATCGGAAAGAACCATGGCGTGAATCCCGGTGACCTTATCCGCGAGATCGTAAAGCGCTCGGGACTTGACGGCAAACAGATTGGAAAGATCGACATCCATTCCACCTACGCCTTCCTCGAGGTACCCGAACAATACGGCGAGCTCGTGATCCTTTCGTTTGAAAACGTCAAGATCAAGGGGATTCCCATTGTCGTGGAGCCTGCGAAGAAAAAGAAAAAGGATTCCAGGTAACGATTCCGCATGGGACATCTCGATGAGTGTCCCCTCTGCAGTTCGCCGGAAAGCAAACCCGTATCCGGAGACCGGCAGGACCTTCGAACCTGCCGGTCATGCGGCGCCGTCTTCAATGCTGCGCATAGGCTACCCTCCTATGACGAGCGCTATTTCGTGGACGACTACCAGAGCCAGTACGGCAGGACGTACGCGGAGGACGAGCCGGCAATAAGAGCCCTCGCATCCCGAAGGCTCGCCGTGATTTTCCGAATGATGCGCGATGGACTTCCCCGCTCATCGCTGCGCCTGCTCGACATCGGGTCGGCGATGGGCTTTTTTCTCAAAGAGGCGCGGGATCAGGGAATAGGCAGGGTCGAGGGCGTGGAGATATCCTCCTACGCGGCGGATTACTGCCGCACTGCACTCCGGATTCCCGTCCAGGAATCCTCATTCGAGAACGCGGCTTTTCAGCAGCAGTACGACATCATTACCGGCTGGTATTTCATAGAGCATTGCCTGGATCCCGGGCCGGTATTGAAAAAAATCTTTTCGCTGCTTGTCCCGGGCGGCGTGCTGGCGATGGCGACTCCCTCGGTTTTTGGTCCCCTTTACCGGTTCGACAGGCGTGGCTGGTGCGCCGGCCACCCGGGCGACCATCGCGTGGATTTTTCACCTCGGACCATGCGCTCTTTTCTTGCCCGGTACGGATTCCGTCATATCAGGATCATGGCCTCGGGCATTCACCCGGAGCGAATATTCAATCCACGGAAGCCATGGTTCAGGCCCCTTTCCGGGGTTTACGCCTTTTTGTCCTCGCACACGGCATTTTCCGACACAATGGAAGTATTTGCTCGGAAATCCGAGAATTAATATTGACAATAATCGACTATCTATTTGTAATATCTATTCTTTATTATTTTGCGATACCATGTCATTGTTCAAGCCGATGAAAAATTTTAATCCCTGAATTTTCCAGGTATTGAGAAATATTATATTCTTTTTTATGAGGGGTACAGGTGATGAAAAGGACATTTCAGCCGAGTCGCACCAAGAGGAGCAGGAAGCACGGGTTTCGTGCCCGTATGAGCACTCCGGAGGGGAGGGAAGTCTTACGCAGAAGGCGCGCCAAGGGCAGGCATAAATTAACGGTATCGGACGAGCGCTAGGATACGAAGCGGACATAAACGTGAGTGAAAAAGATTCATTCTTTAAAAGGCAGAAACAGCTTTAAAGAGGTTTTTTCGCGAGGCAGACGCTACAACACTGAAGGGGTTCAACTGATCGTACTTAAGCGTGATGGCGGCATCAAAGGTTCGCACGGCCCTGCAGATTTACAGAATGGAGAAAGCCGGCTGGGTATTTCAATCGGCAGATCATATGGCAATGCGGTGCAGCGGAACAGGGCGAAGAGAAGAATTCGTGCAATGGTAAGAGAGTTGCTGCCGGCTGTGAAAAAGGGCTATTATATCATAATCCGCCCGGGAAAAGGGTTTCAGAAGGCCGAGTATACAGGGGCATCGGCGAATATCAGGTGTTTATTCAAAAAAGCGGGCATAGTGAGTTCATGAGATCCACGGGTTTCATATCTTTCGTCCTGATCGGTGCTGTCAGGTTTTATAAAATGGCTGTATCACCCTATCTGCCTCCTTCATGCAGGTTCGTGCCTACATGTTCCGGGTATGCGATTGAGGCATTACAAAAACACGGGCCGTTAAAAGGACTCTGGCTTGCGTGCTTTCGGATATTACGATGCAACCCCTTCTGCAAGGGCGGATACGATCCCGTTCCCTGAGTCGTCAGGAGCGCAGTAGCTCCACCCTCGCGCTGTTCCTCTTCTGCTGAATGAATCTCTCCCATTCACCGACCGCCTGTGCATGCGTCGAACGCACGCGTTTCAGGTTCAGAAATTTAACCGAACAAAGGGTATATGCAAATGGAAAAACGGGCAATGGTCGCAATCGCATTATCACTCGCAGTCTGGCTAATCTGGTCGTATTTTTTCATGAAGCCTAAGCCCCAGGACCAGGAAGCCCCTGTATCCGAAGCGCGCATTGAAGAAAAGGCCAAGGAGCCCGTCAAGAAGGCGGAAGAAGCCAGGGCAGCCGCCCCGGTTACGGTTTCCGCGACTCAGGGCAAGCTCGAATCGTATACCGTCTCAACTTCAAAGTACACGGCAGTTCTTTCCACGAAGGGCGCGTCCATTGCCAGCCTAATCCTGAAAGACCGCAACATCCAGCTTGTGGTAGGTGAGAACCAGTTCAAGGCCAAAGGCGTGCTGGATTTTCCGATCCACCTTACCGAGGCCGAATTCCTGGGCAAGGGAAGCCTCGACGACGTACTGTGGAACGTCGAAAAGATATCCGACCTGCAGTACCGGTTCTCGGCGATCCTCACGGTGAACAAGGAGCCCCTCAGGATCGAAAAGCTCTACACCTTCACCGACAAGAACGATTATTTCAAGATTTCATACCGCATCGTCAACCAGGGGCGCGAGGAGGTGAACCTTCCGGGGCGTGCGCTCATCATTTCTCCCTCGGACTTCCTGGGGCCCGCGATGGACTTCAACAATTCCTATAACGTGCTCAACGGCATTTATTTCATGAACAACTCCTTCGAGAAGATGGAGAAGGGCGGCCTCTTTTCGAGCGGGGGCGATACGAAAATCGCCGAAGGCGCTACCCAGTGGATTGGCGTGATGAGTCGCTACTTCCTGATCATAATGCTTCCCGAAGATTTTTCGGGGACCTCAGTAATCACCGACAACCGCTCGACAGCCGGTTACCGCACAGGCATCATGGTCCCGGTCGAGACGTTCAAGCCCGGAAACCATATGGAAAAATCCTTCAAGGTGTATATAGGGGGAAAAGACAAGGAGGCACTCCGGGCCGTCGACGAGAAGCTCGTGGACGCCGCCGACGTGAGCAAGTGGATAGAGCCCATTCGCGATTTTCTGCTCTGGTCACTCATAAAAATCAATTCACTTTTTGGAAATTTCGGCTGGTCGCTCGTGATATTTTCGCTCATAACCAAGATCATCCTGCTTCCGCTCACCATGCGCTCGACCGAATCGATGAAGAAACTCCAGGCCCTGAATCCGCAGATCACCGAGATACGCGCCAAGTTCAAGGACAAGCCCGACCAGATGAACAAGAA
>CALMJO010000228.1 GCA_937864375.1 uncultured Spirochaetota bacterium | reverse complement strand
GTGTATAAGAGACAGAAATCGGTCCTCGCCCATCCGGACGAGAACCTGGTCCGCATGCTCGCGCCGTACCTTGCCGGACGGGACGCGTCCCTCACCAAGGCCGCCGACCTGGGATGCGGAACGGGGCGCCACCTGAAGCTCCTCCTGGATTACGGCGTCGCCGCACCGCTGGGCCTGGACACGAGCGCGAACGCCCTCGCAACGTGCCGCGAGCTTTACGGCGTCCCCGCGCTCCTGGGCGACGCCCGCGCGCTCCCCCTGGAAACCGGCTCCCTCGACATCGTCATCGCGTGGGGCTCCCTTCACTACACCGTGAAGGAGGACCTCCCCGTGATGCTGGGAGAGATCCACCGCACGCTCCGCACCGGGGGGAGGCTCTTTGGAACCCTGCGCGGCAGCCGCGACACCTTCATGAAGAAGGGCACGCACCGCGGCAACGACGTCTGGGTGACAAACCTCTCCGACATCGCGAATTCAACCGTATCCTTCTACGACGAGGACGAGCTCAGGACCGCGCTTATGGTTTTCGCCGAATTCCAGTACGGCATGATGGAGCGCACGCTCCTGGGCGACACGAGCGCCCGCATCTCACACTGGTACTTCTGGGCGGGCAGATGAGCGCCGTCCGCGAAGCGCCGGAATTCGACGCGCCCCTGGCTTCATGCCCCCTGTGCTCCTCGCCGCGCATCGGGCGGCGCTGGGAAATCACCCGCTACACGCCGCACTTCTCCGTGGACCGCTGCGCGGCCTGCGGCTTCATGTTCATGAACCCCCGACTCTCGCGGGAGAGCATCGCGTCGCTCTACGACCGGGCCTACTACGAGGGAAGCGCGGAATACTCTTACTACGACGAGCGCGACGCCGAACGCTATGCGCGCTACGTGTGGGAAAAGCGGTTGCGCGTCCTCAGGCGCTATGCGCCGTCCGGAAACTTCCTCGACGTGGGGTGCGCATTCGGCGGCCTGTTGAAGTGCGCGGCGCGCTATTATACGCCGTACGGCATAGAGATGTCCGACTACTCCGGGAAGCACGCGAAGGCGCTCTTCGGGGACGCCGTGCACGTGGGCACGCTCGACGACCACCCCTTCCCCGCGGGCCATTTCCAGGTCATCACCATGGTCGAGGTCATCGAGCACTGCCCCGACCCGGTGCGGGTGCTCGGGGAATGCCGCCGGCTCCTTTCTCCCGGGGGCGTGCTCCTCGTGCAGACGGCGAACATGGACGGCATCCAGGCGCGCTCCAAGGGAAGCTCCTACGCCTACTTCATGCCGGGCCACCTCTCCTACTTCTCCAGGCGCACGCTCACCGGCGCGCTCATGCGTGCCGGGTTTTCGAGGGTCATCACCTACCGGCCGGTTGAGTTCGGACTCCTCCCCAAGCTCCGGAAGTCCCGCTCCGCCTTCCGCCGCTGGACCGATTACAGGCACTGGCTTCGCATAGCCCTATACCACCTCGCGGGCTGGGTGCACGCCGGCGATTTCTCGCTCACCAGCTCCATGGTCCTGTACGCCGTCCGCTGACTTTTTTGCGTTGACTTTTTCCGCTGAATAGTATTCGGTGTGTACTGGTACTGTCCACTCCCGGCGGGGAGGATTTGCAGATAACGCGGATTTTGCATTAAACACAGCATCAACAACTTACATCCAAGGAGCAACGCGATATGAAGAAATGGTTATGCATACTTGCGGCCTTCGCGCTCGCATTTTCGCTGGCCTCGACGCTCGCGGCGCAGGAAAAAGAGCCCGTAAAAGACTCAAAGACGGAGAAAACGGCTGATCTCGCCGACGAAGGCGAACAGAAGCTCTCCCCCGAAAAGCTCGAAAAGAAAAAGGAGGGCTGGTACCCCACGGGACTGCCCCTGGTGAACTTCTCGAGCGACGACGGCTTCGGCTACGGTCTGCGCGCCTACATGTATTATAACGGGGAGCGCACCGACAGGTATTACGACACCGCACCCTATTTCCTCCAATTATACGCACAGTACTTCGCAACCACCAATGGCGTCCAGTACCATGAACTGAACGCGGACATGCCCTACTTCATGGGCACCAAGTTCCGCATCAAGAGCGCGTTCGTCTACGAAAAGAACCTGAACGCGAACTTCTTCGGCCTCGGCGCGAAAAACGCGAACAAGCCCCTTACCGACAACCTTGGTAAGGAATACGACAAATACGCAGACTACCAGAAGTACATCGACGACAATGAAGAGCAGACCAAGTGGTACAAGTATACGCTGACGAAACCCAAGTACTACCTGTACCTGTTCCGCAATCTGCCGCAGCATTTCAAGGCCATGATGGGTGCCGAATTCAAAAAAGCGAACGTGGATCCGTGGGGCGGACGCAAATTCGACGGGACGACCATGTTCCCGACGTACCTGGAAACCCTGGGCAAGGATGCGGTTCCCGGTTACGACGGCGGATGGACCAACTATGCGCGCTTCGGCATAGGCTGGGACACGCGCGACTATGAACCCGATCCCAACAAGGGATTCTACATTGACTACTGCTTCGAGGCGGCGACGAGCCTCCTGGGCTCCGAATACGACTTCCAGAAGAACACGGCAGGCGCGCGCGCGTACTTCAATCCCTGGAAGCCCATCGTGCTGGCATTCAGGGGAGCGTATACCACCGCGTCGAACGACATTCCCTTCTATGAAATGAACCAGTTCGGCTTTGCGCTCTCGCGCCAGAACGGCCTGGGCGGAAACAGGACCCTGCGCGGCTACAAGGCCGACCGTTTCGTGGGTAAGACCATGACGCTCGCCAACGCCGAAATCCGCGGCCAGTTCTACGAGGTCTCCGGGGCCGGTCAGCGCTTCGCGTTCAAGCTTGTAGCCTTCTTCGATTCCGGCAACGTGTACGACGCGTCGGGTGATCCCTTCTCCGATCCGCGCTGGGGCGACTACAAGAACTCCTACGGCGGCGGTCTCGTGATCGCGTGGAACCTGGCAACCATCATCCATGTCTATTACGGCATGAGCAAGGAAGACACGGGCCTTTTCATCAACTTCGAGCACAACTTCTAAAAGAAGCACCACCATGCAATCCAGCGGGCGCGGACCGGAATCCGCGCCCGCTCTTTTTTCCATTGACAAATGAGCGGACGCTCAGTATGCTTTGACGGCATGCTCTTTCCGCACGCCATTTTCATCTATTTAAGGGAGAATCCGGACATGAAACGATTCATCTTAGGCGCACTTGTAGTGCTTGCGAGCATACAGGCGGCGCCGTTCGCTTTCGCGGGTGAAGACCGCACGATGGACGAGGAAACGCTCAAGAACAAGATCGAGGGCTGGTACCCCACCGGGCTGCCGCTGGTCAATTACTCGAGCGACGAGGGATTCGGCTACGGGCTTCGCGGCTACATCTATTACAACGGGGAAAAGGGGGATCCCTATTACAACGTCGCTCCCTACTTTCTCCAGCTGTATGCCCAGTTTTTTCAATCCACGAACGGCGTGCAGTACCATGAGCTGAACGCGGACATGCCCTACTTCATGGGAACGAAGTTCAGGATCATGACTGCGCTCGTGTACGACAAGAACCTGAACGCAAACTACTTCGGCCTGGGCGCGAAAAACGCCACCCGCTCCCTCACCGACGTCGCGGGAAAGACGTACGACTCTTATTCCGGGTTCCTGGACTACGTCGATGACAATCCGGAGTATGCCAAGTGGTACAATTACACCATCACGAGGCCCAAGTTCTGGTTTTCGCTGTTCCGCAGGCTCCCTGCGGACTTTCAGGTAATGGCGGGCGTGGAATTCAAAAAGGTGTCGATCGATCCGTGGGGCGGTCGCAAGTTCGACGGTGACGAGCAGGCGCAGACCATGCTGGAGCGCGACAGGAACATTGTCCCCGGATATGACGGCGGGTGGACCAATTACGCGCGGTTCGGCGCGGGCTACGACACGCGCGACTACGAACCCGATCCCAACAGGGGCGTGTACGTGGATTACTGCTTCGAGGTCTCCACCCCGGCCCTGGGTTCCGAATACACGTTCAACAAGAATACCGCCGGCGCGCGCGCCTACTTCAATCCTTTCAGGCCCCTGGTGCTGGCATTCCGCGCCGGATATACGACCGCATCGGGCGACATACCCTTCTATGAAGAAAACTGGTTCGGCTTCGCGCTCTCGCGCAAGAACGGGCTGGGCGGCAACTGGACGCTGCGCGGCTACAAGGCTGACCGCTTCGTGGGACGCACCATGACCGTCGCCAACGCCGAGGTGCGCTGGAAGTTCGCCAACATATCCGGCGGGGGACAGAGCTTCGATTTCAAGCTGGTGGGCTTCGCCGACACCGGCGGTGTCTACGACAAGGCCGCGGACCCCTTCACCGACCCGCGCTTCACGGACTATCACAGCTCCTTTGGCGGGGGCTTCGTGGTGGCATGGAACCTGGCGACGATCATACACTTCTATGCGGGTTTCAGCAGGGAGGACATGGGCATATTCATCAACTTCGAGCACGTGATCTGACGCAAGCGCGCCCGCGCGCCGCCCGGCGCGCGCGGCGTCCTGGGTGCGCTCTCACTCGCCCTAGATAAACCGTTTCATGCTTTCACGCACGCTTTTCCAGAATCCCTTCGCCTCTTCATCGATCAATTCGTTTAATTCATCGCGGGTGTAGACCAGGATGTCGGTAGTGGGTACGATGTCCAGCAGATCGGAGAACTCCAGCGCCCTCTCGTGGAAAGGCCGACTGGTCTGCTGTACCAAAATCAAATCGATATCGCTGAATTTATTGAATTCGCCCCCTGTAAAGCTCCCGAAAAAATAAGCCTCATCCACCCTTCCCGCAAGTTTCCGCCTTAATAGATCGACGTAGTCGTCCCGGGAGTGTCCGAACAGCGGATCGCGGCTTACCGTTACCAGCACATCATCCTTCACCCAGCGCCTCCGCGGCGAATGCGAGTATCTTTTGTGCAAAGATAAGAGCTTCATCCGCCTGTTCCTTCGTGTAGTATTCGAATGGAGCACCTGTGGGAAACGCATCGGGATATCGTGTGCTTATGTAATATAGATCAAGCCGCTTGCCGATCGTTTCGATCTCACCGTTTATCTTGAGGCTTCTCGCAATTTCAAGCACCGAATGGGACTTAACCAGGTCGGATCCACGCCGGTAAGCGACCGCCTTAAGCGATTTATCCGCAACCTGCTGACATATGAAGCAGGCCTGGGCGAATTTTCCCGCTTTCACGGTATCTACCGCCCAGGAGTAGTCATTTTCCGCCTGCCTGTACCAGTCGCGCGATCGTTCTTTCACTTAAATATCCTTGGTCATCCTGAGAATAAATATTTTATCAGGGCACTACCAGACTGTAAGTATTATTCATGGGATTGCACGAGCGATGCCATGGCCCTTCGAATGAACCGGACCCCGTCGGTGGCCTTCATGACCTCGAGCCCCTGTTCCGTGCAGCACATGTCGGCGGCCAGTCCGTGCAGGTACGCGCCCAGTCCCGCCGCCTCGAGCGGCGTCATGTCGCGCAGAAGCAGCGCCCCCACGATTCCCGAAAGCACGTCGCCCGATCCGGCCGTGGCGAGCGCGGGCCCGCCGCTCGTGTTGACGAGCGCGTTTTTCCCGTCGTGGATTATGGTACCCGGTCCTTTTAAAAGCGCGGTGCAGCCGGTGCGGGTGGCGAGCAGGCGGGCCGCGGAGAAGCGGTCGTTTTTAATCTCGTCGACCGGCATGTCGAGAAGGCGCGAGGCCTCCAGGAAGTGCGGCGTGATGACGAATTCGGTCCCCGAAGGGAGCTTTCCGGTTTTCAGGAAGTCCGCGAGGTGGAACAGGCCGTCGCCGTCGATGAGCGCTCTCCTGATACCCATGGAACCGCAGGCCAGGATGAGCGCCTCGAAGACCATGCGTGCGTACGCGCCCCTCCCCATCCCGGGGCCTATTACCAGTGCCGCATAACGCCTGTCCCCGTCCATGAGGCGCGCGGCGTTTTCGAGGATGCGCTCCTGCGCTCCCTCTTCCGTCGCCGCGTCCGGTGGGAAATCGAGCGATCTCGTGATAAGCTCGGGCACCGCTCCCGCGACGGCGGCGCGCGCGCCGGGCGTGGTGAGGAGCGTGGCGAGCCCCACGCCGGTTTCGAACGCGGCCTGCGCGGTCATGATGATCGCGCCCTCCATGCCGTCAAAGCCTCCCGCGAGGAGAAGGTGCCCTGCCGCGCCCTTGTGGAAATCGCCGTCCTTCGCGGACGCGATGAACGGCCGCGCAAAACTTGCGTCCGCGAGGGCCGTGCGAAGCTCATCGCTCTGCGTGAGGGCGCGGGGGAAGCCAATGTCGGCCACGTGGAGCTCTCCCGCGTAGGAGCGCCCCGGCCAGGTGACGAGCGATATCTTGGGAAGCCCTATGGTCACGGTGAGGTCGGCGCGCACCGCCTCTCCGCCGGGCGCCTCTCCGTCCGAGGGAAGGCCGGAGGGCACGTCCACGGACACGACGCGCGCCCCGCAGCCGTTCACCGCGGCGATCGCCGCCGCGAGGAGCCCCCTGGGCGCGCCCGTGAAGCCGGTCCCGGCGAGCGCGTCCACCACGAGGTCGCTCCCCTCCAGGAGCGAGGCACGGAACGAGTTCCCGTCGGTCACCTCTTCTATGGAAATGCCCGAGTGAACGCAGGCGTTCAGGAAGATCGCGGATGTCTTTGACACCCGCGCCTTTTCCCCGGCGAGAAAGACCTTCACGGGAATCCCCCTGTTGGCCAGGAGGTAGGCGATCACGAAGCCGTCGCCGCCGTTATTGCCGGTGCCCGCGCACACCGACGCGCTTTTAATCCCCGGAAGATCGGCGATGATGCGGTCCGCCACGGCCTTCCCCGCGAGCGCCATGAGGACCTCGCCGGGGACGCCGGTCCCCTCGATGGCGGACCGGTCGATCCCCTGCATCTCTCGCGCGGTGACGACCTTCACCTACTTCCACTCCATCACGTCGATCTCGCGGCGCGTCGCGTGGATCGAGTAGAGCTGGCCGCTCTCGTCGGTGAACACGTCCTCGAAGAGCCTGGCCTCCTGCGTCTCGATGCGTATGTTGCTGATCACGTTGCCGTCAAAATTGTAGATGACGAACTTGAGCTTCCGGTCCTCCACGTTCCACAGGAACATGTGCTTGTCGTCCACGAGCGTGAAGAGCTCGTTCTTGGGGTCGGGAATCTGGACCACGGTCTGCTGTTTGCCCTTCGCCAGGGAGTAGTCGAAGATCCTCCGGTACTTGAAGCGCGTGCCGCTGTAGTACGCCACCGACACCATGAAGTTCTCCCCGCTCCTGAACGGCCGCACGTTCTCGATGCGCCCCTTGTAAGTCTCGCCGCCCTCGGTCTCCTTGAAGTCGATGTTCGCCAGAGTCACGTAGTATTCCCTCTTCTTGTTGTTGAAGCGGTAGACGCTCCAGGAATCCATGGTGCGGGCGACCACGAGGAGGCGGTCGCTCTTGTCGATGTCGATGCTTTCAATATAGTAGAACGGGATGTCGGGATTTCCCTTCTGCCCGTTCACGTAGTTGAGGCCGCCGTCCTTGTCGAAGACCAGCACGTACGAGGGGGAGAAGTCCATCTCGTCGGATTTTTCCGGCTTGGCCTGCCCGCCGCCCGGCTGGAGCCTGTTCTGCACGTAGATGGCCCCGTTCGAATCGGCGGTGATGTGCCCCACGACGCCAAAGTTGAAAAACGCGGTCCTGACCTTGTCGCCGCCCTCCTTCGCCTCCTTCGCCTCTTTTGACTCCTTGCCGTCCTTGCCCTTCTGTCCTATCACGAGCCTGGGCGTCCCGTCGGTGTCGAGCACCTGGACGCGCTTGAGGAGGTTGTCGGCGGTGTAGATCTTGCCGTGGAATGCCCGGACCAGAAAGCTCACGTTAAGGATGGGGCTCTCCTCGGGCTCCACCATGATGTTCCCCAGGTCCTTCCCGGCCTTGATGGAACAGAGCTTTTTCCCCTTGAGCGTGCTCACCCTCCAGTTCCCGCAGGAGAGCGCGGCCGCGAGCACCGCAAGGCTGATTATCGTGATGGCTGTTTTCTTCATAGTTCCTCGTTCGTCGTTCGTGCGGCGCCCGGCCGCCAGGTTCTCCGATTATACGCCCGCCGGTAAATATTCAAGAGAAATTTCCCGCATAAATGCCGGACGGCGGCCAATATTGCATTGACAAGAACGAGCGCCCTTTTTTAGCTTATAAATGAAGGGACTCTCACCTAAACACGAACCCAGGAGACGCGTATGGACTTCAAGCTTACCGAAGAACAGCAGATGGTCAAGGAGATGTGCCGCAAGTTCGCGGACAACGAGCTCGCCCCCAAGGCGGCCGAATACGACAAGACGCACGCATTCCCGTGGGAACACGTGAAGAAGCTGGGCGAAATGGGGATGATGGGCGTGGTCTATCCCGAGGAGTACAACGGCGCCGGAATGGATTACGTGAGCTACGCCATCGCGGTCGAGGAGCTCTCCCGCGGATGCGCCTCCACGGGCGTGATCGTGTCGGCCCACAACTCGCTCTGCCTCTCTCCCATCTTTTATTTTGGGACCGACGATCAGAAGAAGAAATACCTCTCGAAATTGTGCACCGGCGAGTGGATCGGGTGCTTTGGCCTCACCGAGCCCTCCGCCGGAAGCGACGCCGCCGGGACCAAGACCACGGCCGAGCTCAAGAACGGCAAGTGGGTGCTCAACGGCACCAAGAACTTCATCACCAACGGCGGCGTGGCGAACGTCGCGGTGGCGATCGCCGTGACGGAGAAGGGAATCGGCCACAAGGGCCTCACCTTCTTCATCCTCGAGAACACCATGAAGGGCTATTCCGTAGGCAAGAGCGAGGACAAGCTGGGCATCTGCGCGTCATCGACGACCGAGCTCATATTCGACAACTGCGAGATCCCGGAAGAAAACATCCTGGGCAAGAAGGGCGAGGGCTTCAAGGTCGCCATGCACACCCTGGACGGCGGGCGCGTGGGCATCGCCGCGCAGGCACTGGGCATCGCGCAGGCGGCCCTGGACGCGTCGGCGAAGTACGCCAAGGAGCGCGTGCAGTTCAACGCTCCCATCGCCAAGAACCAGGCCATCCAGTGGATGATCGCCGACATGGCCACCGAGATCGAGGCCTCGCGCCTCCTGGTTTACCAGGCCGCGCAGTTCCTCACCGAGGGCCACGGCGACCGCCGGAAGGCGTCGCGGTATGCCGCGATGGCAAAGCTCTTCGCGTCTGAAACCAGCCACAGGGTGACGCACAAGGCCATCCAGATCTTTGGCGGGTACGGCTACGTGAAGGACTACCCCGTGGAGCGCTTCTCGCGCGACGCGCGCATCACGGAGATCTACGAGGGGACGAGCGAGATCCAGAGGCTCGTGATCGCGTCCAACGTGCTTGGGGATTATTAAGCCGTCAACAATCGCTGATTAACCAAAAGGGGTGCGGGGGATCGCGCCCCTTTTTGTTTGTGGGCGCAATCACCGCGGATTTATTATGCCCCCTTGCGGGGGATGCTATCGCGAGGCGCTTAACGGCGTGTGATCGGTACCCTTAGCAGGGGGCGTTTAACGCGAGAGGGAGAAAGGCCTTCGCGGCCTCTCTCCCTCTCGACTCCCACTCTCCGCGGTCCTCAAACGCCGGACGGGCTCCGATTGCACTGGTAATATCGCTCGCGTGCGCGCGCTACGATTGCCCTCCTAACAGGCTCGCGCGCAGCCTTCCGCTCGGCATCCATGCCTCGCGTGCTTGTGCTGGGTCCTCTTTGTCATCAACAATGCCGTGAATTCCGCTTTCAGTGCGGTGGCTCATCAACTTCACCGGTTCTACTTACGACCTATGCTTATCAAAAACCATCGGTCAATGTATGATTCTACCCTAAGCAGCCCCCTGAGCCCGTCGAAGGGCAGGCTAAAAGCAGCAAGAATGAGCCGGAAAAAACGGTTTTCTTCTCTCCTGAAGTTATGCGAAAAAAGCAGTCATAAGTGTTGACAATAAGCACACATTGTCCTCATAATCAATGCCATGAAGTACCTCAACTGGAATCCGGAGAAAAACGCCCTCTTGAGAAAGGAACGAGGGCTCGGCTTTGAGGATGTCCTTTATTACCTGGAACGCGGAGGATTACTGGCAGACGTGCGCAATCCCAACAATGAAAAATACCCGGATCAGCGCATTCTAATCGTCAATATCAACGATTACGCATATCTTGTTCCCTATATTGAAACGGAAGACGAGCTGTTTTTGAAAACCATTATTCCAAGCAGGAAAGCCACCGGTAAGTACCTGGAGAACGACCATGAAAAAGGTTAAACTTGTCAAAGAAGAACAGGAACTTCTAGAATCATACGAGAAAGGGGAATGGGTCGATGTTCCCGGATTCGGCAAGCGGAAGAAGGAGCTCATGTCCTATGCGAAAGCAACTGTCCTCAAGAACAAGCGGGTGAATATCCGCGTATCGCAAAGGGACCTGGAATTGATTCAGCGCCGGGCACTGGAGGAAGGCATCCCGTATCAAACCCTGATTTCGAGCCTCCTGCATAAATTCGTCAATGGGAAATTGATCGAAAAGGGAAAGGGGGCGGGTAAAAGGTAACGGGCTTGTAGCGTATTCCTCTACTGTGAGAGGATGGCCGCTGGCAGGGGGATGCTTTCGTGAGGCGCTTTACGGCGTGTGATTGGTGCCCCTCGGCCGGGGACGCTTTTGCGAGGAGGAAAGGGGCACCGCCCCTCTCCTCCTCGCGCTCCTCCTCGCCCCGGTCGCTCAGGCGCCGCGACAGGCTATCGCTCAAACTCGCGCTCGCCGGCTGGCGCCGGACTCGCCTCGGTCATTAGAGCGAATAAGGTTTGCCGCCGAAAGGGCGGCGTTCAAGTGGCTTCTTTCTCGTTCAAGATGCCGTGAATTCCGCTTTCAGTGCGGTGGCTCATCAACTTCACCGGTTCTACTCACGACGTATGCTTAACGATGGCCATCCGCCATTGTGAGCTTCAACCCTACGTCGCCCCCTGAGCCCGTCGAAGGGTGGCTCATTGCTCATTCATTTGACCTGGTAAACATGCCAACGCCTCTCCGACAATCTGTCTCGCGCGTGGCGCTTGGAAGACTATCCTCTTCAGGCATGTTGCAAGCTTGTTGTGTTCATGCCGTCCCAGGATGGTTTTCATTGAATTCCCCGCATTCTGCACAGGAAAATAGCGTAGTGAAGCGTACCAAAGTTTAACTTCCCTGAGGAGTCCTGGGCGGTTGCGTGCCCGGATAACCGGCGTCAGGGCATGCTTTGGCTAGTTTTTGACCGGTTTACTGTCCCTCGCTTCAGTGGACTATGAGCGAATGTAGAGCGGACTTAGAGCATATCTTTGTTGCCTCCGGATTGGGTATGGCCTGGAGGACGCGGTTGCCGGGGAATGCATGGTGCGGGGATGCCTGGAGGTAATTCCGGGCAACGGAGTGAATTGTATTTGACTTATTACGTTTTTGTGATATTTGGTGACTCAGATAAAGAGAGCTCGGTTCGGGATGGGCCGGGACATGAGGTCTGGATTCGCGCACGCGCGTGAGCGTAAACAGCTTCCGGCGTTTGTTTGTCATGGACTTTCATGAGGGGGGAATGGATATCTTGTACATATAGGCGCTATCGGGAGATCCAAGACCTGAGTCGACAATAAAATATTCGCATGTGAACTCCAGGCACTCTGCGAAGATCAGGAAATCCCCGGATTCGCCATGATATAGTCGCTTATGCGAAATGCATCTATTCACCCGGTGTAGTGGGTTAGACGAAATGCGTGAAAGTTTATTGTCTGGTTGATTATACGAAGTTTTGCGTGTAAGAACAAGTTGTGCGAAAGCCGGTGCAAACAAATTTTGAAGGGATCATATGAAAGCAGTTTGTATAATTGGAAGTCCAAAAGAGAAAGGAAATACCGCTTTTATCGTTGATGAGGTTATTAAAGGATTTCATAAAAATAGTATTGAAACAAAACGATATGTTCTTGGTAATATGAATGTCAATTACTGTAAAGGTTGTGAATACTGCGAAAAGACGAGGAAATGTATTCAAAGAGATGATATGGATGAACTCATAGAAAGTATTATGAACTCAGAAATCATTTTAATAGCTTCTCCATCTTATTGGGGAGATGTATCGGGACAATTAAAAGTATTCATTGATCGTTGTTTGCCATTATGTAACGCATCTACAGTTTCTACGCCTGTACCTTCAGGAAAAATAGGAATATCAATGGCTATTAGAAGAGGAAGCAAAAAGACTGAAAATGAACATATAATTGATACTATCAATCATCTTTATAGTCACTTAAATATAAAACCAGTTTATAATATGATGATTGAGAAAATAGGTTGTATTGATGATTATAAAAATCATAGTGATAAAATAGATGAAGCGAATAAGATCGGTGATATCTGTCTCTTATACACATCTCCGAGCCCACGAGACCGTACTAGA
>CALMJO010000227.1 GCA_937864375.1 uncultured Spirochaetota bacterium | reverse complement strand
TATTTTTACTATACCTATCGACATACTTAATGTAACTCATGAAACTATTTTGACCCAGGCTGAAGGTCCGCCCATGCATGTGAAACTCAGGAAGCTTGCCGCGCTCCTGCCGCTATTGGTAGCCGGATTCACCCCCTACGAGGCCGAAACACCGGCGGTGGAAAGTTATTACCAGTACCGCCTTCTTAAAGAGGCATCCCCCCCGCGGGAGGTCAAATCCTTCCGCGCCTACGACAGCGGCCTGGCGCCGCGCATGGAAAGCGGCCTGCTCTTCACCTACAAGAGCAGAACGGCGAAGCGCGTGGCGCTCGCGGGAAGCTTCAACGAGTGGAAACCGGTCCCCATGGCGCGCGGCGACAACGGGGTGTGGTACTACCTCCTGTCGGACCTTGCCGATCCGGGCGAGGTGCGCTACAAGTTCCTCGTGGACGGGCTGTGGACGCGCGATCCGCGGAATACCGCGACGGAGGATGACGGTACTGGCTCCTACGTGTCGGTGGCGCCCCACGAGGGAGGCGGCGAGGGGACGCACCTCACCTACCGCTTCGTCGGAAAGAACCTGGTCGAGTTCCGCATCTACAAGCCCCTGGCGCGCATGATCTCCCTGGTGGGCGACTTCAACAACTGGAACCCGGAAAACGATCTGATGAAGAGGGAGAAAAACGGGGTCTGGCGCCTCCAGAAAAAGCTCAGGAAGGGCAACTACCGCTACAAGTACCTTGTGGACGGCGCGTGGACGGTGGATACCTATAACAGCAGCTCCTCCCGGGACGACCTTGGAAAGCTCTGCTCCCGGCTCGTGGTGGAATGAGGCCGGCTAGCGCCCGGCCCCCCGGTGGATATTGCGCGTGATGAAGGACTCCATCTCGTCCCTCGGATAAAAGCCCCAGAGCTCGTCTACCACGCGGCCCCCTCGGAATATTTTAATACAGGGGATGCGCGTGATGCCCCACCTTCGCGCGATTCCCTGGTGCTCGTCCACGTTCAGCTTGAAGAACTTCATCTTCCCCGCGTACTTTTCCGAAAGGTCCTCAAGAATGGGCGCGACCATGAGGCAGGGGCCGCACCACTGGGCCCAGAAATCAACGAGGACCGGCATATCGCCGCGCAGCACCTCGCGGTTGAACTCCGCCCCGGTGATGACGTGCATGGTAGTACCGGCATCCGGGTACGCGGGAAGCGTCATCAGTCCCAGGGCGCACACTGCACAGAGGATCATACGCATTCGGTTCACCTTTTTCCTGCTGGAAAATATAGCCTAATTCCCGGAAAAAGGCACTCTATTTTTAAGCACGCCGCAATAATCGGCGGGCGCATCCCGGGGCTCAAGGGGGTCGTAACAAATTCCCTGGAAAGGGGGAAATAATTCTGGAATTCCCTGAATGTGCGCTAGCATTGGATTGGTTCGGGAAAGTGCGGGCATCCGGTTGAATCCCCGAACATGGTACCTGATCAGATCCGGACCGATCATTTACTGGACCGCAGCGAGAAACGGACTTACCAGGACGATATGGGATTCAAGTACATCATCGAGAAAACGGACCATCACCTGCTGGTAACCGCAACGGGGGCCCAGGAATCCCTGTCGGAATGCCTCGCGTACATCAAGGCCATCATAGAGACCTGCACCCTGGAGAATCACACGTGCGTGCTGCTGGACGAGCGTTCGGTGACTTACCATGAAACGATGCTCGACACCTACGTCATGGCGGAATTCGCCGTGGAAAAGCTCGAAGGCCGCACCGGGATAAAAATCGCCTGCGTCCCCAACTCCCGCT
>CALMJO010000226.1 GCA_937864375.1 uncultured Spirochaetota bacterium | reverse complement strand
AGTATCAGAAGAGCGGTAATTGCCATCAATTTTTAATAACTGTGCACCGGTAAGATTATAGGCTTTTTTTGTAAACTCGACATCATCCCGGGGAAGGAAATACCATACGCCATCAAGTTTAATTACATCTTCAGAAGAATTAATTATAATCTCTTTCTTCTCTGGATTTGCCGTGGCTACCGTTAGTAAAAGGAGAAAAAAAAGCAGCCTGGCTAAGGAAGATAGATTTTTCATCTTAAGGGCGTAATTCAATAGTATTTAATATCCATCATCCCTGACAAGTGAGGTGCTCTTCTGCAAAAGGTGTTCCTTATTCGCAAGCAGTTTCTTGCAGTCTTCCAGCGAGACGCCTTCGTAATTTCGCTTTATAAAATACGCCAGTAAATCCTCGGGGTTGGTAATTGGTTTGAAATCATCTATTATTTGCTGGCCCTCGGTACGAGTGTCTCCTTTAAAATTATCTACCAGAAAATCAACAAAATTAGCCATTTCATTCACCTCGTATAATAAAGTATTTATTTTCCTACTTCCCTTTCAAATATCATATTTTTGTAATAAGTCAATTGATTAATTATTGGCGATTCCGGATTAACAGGCAGGGTTGGCGGTGTTTAATTCCCGCAACGCCGCCCTTACGTAGAGGCGTCCCGGCGGGGCGCCTCTACGTAAGGGCGGGCATATATATCATTATGTGCCTGATCCGGATTTCTGCTGATTTTCCGACCGGCAATCGGCACCCACGGAACGGCATACCGGAATGGAAACCGTTATTATGGAATCTTAACGGGCTATCATTTATTTTTCCCTATAATTTCCGGGTTTTTCCGGATATACCGTCGTATCCGTTCCAGTTCAGGGTCATCCCGGATAATACGATCATGATAGCGTGATTGCCAGGCAAATTGCGGGTGGCCGGCGGCGCGGATGCGTTTGGTGGTTATTGATTTGTATTGGCATATTATGGAACCCAATGAATCGGGCTGCAACCGGGGCGTTTTTGATTTACAATGCATTGTCCCGCAATCGCCGCGCGCCCCCGTAGAGACGTCCCGGCGGGACGTCTCTACGGGGGCGCGCGTTTCCGCGGATATTGCCGTTTTCGTGGGCGCCGTCCACGAATTGGGCGCCGTTTTCGAATCCGGGTTTTCACGAATTACCACAATCCCGTGCATATGATCGGGCATGAACACGAATTCGTCCAGCATGACGTAGCTGCGGATCATCGCCGTTTTTTCCCATTCGGTCCGTGCAATTTCACCGATCCCCGACAACGCCATGCGCCCGTTGATAACGGTTCCGAAAAATGGTTCCCGCTTCGACGTGACGATGGTCACAAAATACCATCCGGGCCAGGAATAATCCCAGTGCGGGTGGCGTGCGGACGCGATTCGGTATTTGTGATTGAAATATTTTTCCATATTATATATACGAGCGGTCATGGGAAACCGCGGTAAAAAATTGACGATGGCGCCCGTTCCAATGGCGGGGTCCCCCGTAGGGACGTCCCGACGGGACGTCCCTACGGGAGACCCCGGCGCATCCATGCATCCAGGCGCGGTTTCATCCCCGATTGGTGAAACCCGGTCCACCGCCCACGTCGCCGTCATCGGCGCCGGTCCCGCGGGCGCCACGGCGGCGCGCATCCTCGCGCAGGGCGGGACGAGCGTCCTCCTCTTCGACCACCGCGCCCCATGGGAGAAGCCCTGCGGCGGGATCATACCGCTCAAGACACTGGCGGCGAACCCGGTACTGAACGACTATCCCTCGGAAAAAAATCAATATGGCGGTATCACTCACATCGCGCCGGATTGCAGTGAAATCTTCCAGGAGCATCCCGGTTCATTTTCCGTGGTGTCCCGCGAAGAGCTTGGCGCGTTCCTCCTCGAACGCGCGGTTTCTGCAGGGACGCGGTTCGTCCCCACGCGCGTACAGGGCATCTCCCGGAAAAAACGCTCCTGGCTCATCGAGGCGGGAGGAAAATCATTTGGCGCGGATTTCATCATCGGCGCCGACGGCGCTTACAGCCTCGTGCGCCGAATCGCGGCAGGCGAAATCCCGACGGACCACATGGCGCTCACCTGCGGCTATTTTCTGGAAGGCATTCCCCCTGACGAGTGCGTCATGAAATTCGCGGACGTGCACGGCTACCTCTGGAAGGTTTCCTGCGCGCGCCACGCAAGCCTGGGGATCATGTCGCGGCGCGGGGATTTCTCCGCCGGCGAGCTCCTCGCGCTGCTCGATTCCTTCATCGCGAGCCGCTTCCCGGGGGCGCGCGCGATCCATAAATGGGGGGCGCTCCTTCCCTCGGCGATCTCGCCGGAATTCTTCGATGCCCCCGCGTGCGGCGACGGCTGGGCGCTCGCGGGCGACGCCGCGGGCCACGTGGACCCGCTCCTGGGCGAGGGCATCCACTACGCGTTCTCGTCGGGTGCGCATCTCGCGCGCGCGATTCTTGACGGGCGGCCCGCGCGCTACGACGATGACTGGCGCGACGACTACGGTCGCGCGCTCGCGCGCAAGGCGGCCGTCAATGCTGAGGTCGCCTGCCTCGCGCGTGAATTCGGGCGCGCGCGCGGGGGGGAATTCCTCTTTCACTATTTCACCGGCGACGAATCCTCCGTCCGGGGAAGGAGCTTCGCATTCGGCTCGCCCGTACGGGACGCAACGCTCGACGGGACGGAAGCGGCGCTCAACCGCGCGGTCTTCTCGCTCTGCCGCCGCCTTCCCGCGTCCGCACAGACCGCGGGCACGCTCTTCCTCATGAGCCGGATGGGCATGGCGCTGGGAGGTGACAGCGGATTTTTCGGGAGGTTTTACCGGCCCGCGTGGAGCGTGCTCGCGCACATAGCGAGCCGCGACACGGCCGTAAAGGATCCGGGGGCCGACCTGCTTGAATCCGCGTCAGGGGCGCACGCGATGGCGATGATGCTCCACCTGCTGGACGATCACCTGAACGACGGCGACATCGCCGCATCCCACACGGCGCTTCTCGTGCGCAGCGAAGCCTGGCGCTTCATGCTCGAACTATGGGAGCGCGCGGGGAGCGACGTGCCGGGAGGCCCGGAGGTCGTGCGTTCCGGCGTCGATGCGTACTATTCCGCAATGCTCTCGCCCGCGCCCGCCGGCACGATCGATGAATACTGCGCGCGCTTCGAGGGCCAGATGGCCACCTGGCTCGTCTCGCCGGTACTGGTCGCGCGCATGACGGGGGCGGACCACGCGTTCGAGGAAACGCTCCGCGTCGCCTACACGCAGTTCGGCATAGCCTGGAGACTGCTCGATGACGTCCAGGACACCGATCCCGACATGGAACGGGGCGCGCGCGCGGCGGTGTACTGCGCGCTCTCCGCGGAGGGAAGGTCCCTCTGGGACGAATGCGCATCGGTACCCGAGGACAGGCGTCCTGTGGCTCGCGCGCGATGCTATGAGCTCATGGAGGCGGAGCGGGTGACCTCCTTCCTGCTCCGGGAGGTGTGCGCCCACCTGGAGCGCGCATCGACCGCCGCTGCGTCCATCGGCCTCCATGCCTTCGCCGCCGAGTGCCGCGCGCTCGCGTCCCCGCTCGCGGACCGGTTTTCGGCAGCCACCGGGACCGTTTCTCGATGAAGCCGGAAATTCCGGAAACGGTCGCCG
>CALMJO010000225.1 GCA_937864375.1 uncultured Spirochaetota bacterium | reverse complement strand
ATGTTCTTGTACTGCACGGGCGAGACGGGCGAAAAGTACACGCCGGGGAAGGGCTTCGCGAGCAGCTTCGTCGCGAGAATTTTTGGAACACTTACCTCGAAAAATAACGTCTTCATGTCTTCCTCCCGTTCCCGGCGGGGAGGGTCGGCTGGTCCCCGCCTGTGGTGCGGTTGCGCGCCGCGCGCGCCTGTTCCCATCGCGCAATTCAGGGTCCCATGGGGCGCGCGTCCTGTCAAATAATATTTGCATTGATGCAAATATTTATTCGGGAACAGGCTGTCCGTGCGGCAGTCAACACTGGCGTCCCGGGTGCCGGGAAGACGGTGGCGGGGGAGAGGCGTGCGGCGGACGATCAGCGCTTGGTGTTCACGGAGCGCACGCCCAGGATTTTATTGAGCATCTTCGCGGCCTTGATGATGTTCAGCACCTCGTCGCTGGAGAGGCCGGCGAGGCCCTCCTGGATGGTGTAGAACGAGTGGTCCTCCGAGGCCTTCATGAGCATGGCGCCCGCGGGCGCGAGCGACACGAGGATGTTGCGACGGTCGGCCTTGTCTTTTTTACGAACGACGAGCCTGCGCTTCTCGAGCTTGTCGATCGCGCGGCTGGCCGTGCTTATGTGGATGTTCATCTCCTCGGCGATCTCGCTCATGCGCGCGGGCCCGTGCTTCCGGATGAAGTACAGGAGGTAGGAGTCCTGGTAGGTCATGTTGAAGAGCGACACCTTGAGACGGTCGAACTGGAAAATCGCGGACATCGACTCGTAGAGCACCTCGTCGATCTCTTCCCTGGTCATGTTGAGTACTCGTATCTTCTCGCTCATGGCGCCACGAATCCGCGCGGATTTTCCCGGCGGGTGAAGGGTGGCCGCGCGGGGAATAATTTTCAATCGAATTTTGCGGCGAACGGCAAAAGGCGCGCGGGGGGCCGAATCGCGCCGCCGCGCCTCATCGGACCCTCAGCCTCCCGAGAGCGCGGAAAAGACGAGCAGGCTGTCGCCCGCGGCGAGGCGCGCCCTCCGGTAGCTTCCCGGCGGGAGCAGCTCGCCGTTGCGCTGGAAGGAAAACGCGCGCCGGTGGCGCCGCAGGTGCGCGTGGAGGGCCGGCGAAATGAGGCCCTCCTCGCGCGCCTCGCGAAGCATCCGGGAGGGGGAGCAGCCCTCGTCCATGGCGAGCTTTGCCACGACGTTCACGTACTCCCCCAGGAAAAAGCCGATGATCTTGAGCTCCACCGTGATCCGCGCGCGCGGCTTTTTGCGGAAGAGGATCACGTGGCGCGGATCTCCTTCGCGATGTCCTCGAGCCCCAGCGCCTTCAGCTTCGCCGCAGAGGGCGCGCCGCTTTCCGCCTTCCAGCCCATCTGGGCGAGGAAGCCGTCCTGCAGTCCCGCCATGTCGAGCGTCACGCCCTTCATGGGTCCGTATTCCAGCGGCGGGTTCCCGGCGATGCGCGCCGGGAGCGCGAAGTCGCGCCTCGGCACGATTCCGTGCTTGATGTTGAACGCCTGCCGTATGTTCTGGATGCGCTCCCCGATCTTCAAATACTCCTCGGGCGGGAGGTTCCAGCCGCTCGCGGCGTTCGCGTAGGCCGGCACGTTGAGGTGGCCGCCCAGCTGGATCCCGAACAGGCAGATCCCCATGCCGTTCACGAACTGCATGTAGTTGCTCCCCGCGGCGAGGAGCACGCTCTTGTCCTTCGTGACCCGGTACTTGCTCTTCACGGTGAAGAAGGCCGCGGTCTTCGGGAGCTTCCTGAAGATGCGGTGCAGGGCGAACATCTCGAGCCACTGGTAGCCGTGGTTGGTGTGCC
>CALMJO010000224.1 GCA_937864375.1 uncultured Spirochaetota bacterium | reverse complement strand
ATGCTCATCAGCATTTTCTACATTGCCTACGGCCTGGGGAACATCTTCATAAGCCCCATCGGGGAGAAGTTCGGTCCGCGCAAGAGCCTCTTCTGCCTCGTCACGCTGTGGGCGGTCTTCACCTCGCTCGGCGGCGCGCTGGGGCTCCTGTTCGTCCCCTTCATCATCACGCGCGTGATGCTGGGCCTGAGCGAGGGGATACACTACTCGATGATGAGCATGCTCATCAAGGAATGGTTTCCCATGAGCGAGCGCTCCCGGGGGAACGGGATCTACGCGGTGGGCATTTTCCTCGCGGGCCTGCTGGGGCCGGCCATGCTGGTGCCGCTGGTCAACATCGCGGGGTGGCGGGGCATGTTCGGGATCCTGGGGCTCATCGGCCTTGTGGGCCTGCTCCCGCTGGTTTACCGGTACATCTACGACACGCCGCGCCAGCATCCCCGTGTCACCGCGCAGGAGATCGATTACATCGCGCGCGGCATGGAAAAGGAAGAAGAGGGGCCCCGGGGAAGCCTGTGGGACAGCGTGAAGCCCTTCATCTCCTCGGGAACCTTCTGGATCGCGGTGCTGTGCGGTTCATGCAGCAACGCGGTCGCGCACGGACTGCTGAACTGGCTGCCCACCTATTTCACGCAGGCGCGCGGGCTTCCCTTCAACGACCTGTGGTACGCGGTGCCGCTGCCCTTCGTGTTCATGATACTTTCGATCCTGGTGTGGTCCTACCTGGGCGACAGGACGAACAGGCGGGCGGTCGTTTCGGCCGTCGGTCCCCTCTTCGCCGCGCTGTTCATCTACCTGAGCGCGACGCAGGAATCGATCCTGGCGACGGTGCTGCTGTTCTGCGTGGCCTCCTTCTTCATCATGACCTACGCAGCGAACGAGTTCGCCATCGTGCAGCACATCCTGCCGCGCAAGAGCATCGCCGCCGGGGTGGGAGTCTACAACGGGCTCACCATGCTCATCGGCGGCGGCGTGGGGCCGGTCATCGTGGGGACCGCAACCTCCATGACGGGAGACTTCTCCGCGGGAATAATAGCGCTCGCGGTCATAAGCGTGTTCGCGGCGGGCGTCATGCTGATGCTGAACAGGGTCGTGAAGTACTAGGGAGCGAACGCATGGCGCATAACGTCTCCGTGCGGGCAGTCATATATCGATGAGGCAAGGGGTATTCTGATGAAAGAAGCGGTCATCGCGGGTTACCTTAGAACGGCGCAGTCCCGTTCCAGGCCGTCCGATCCGGCGCGGGACTGGTTCGGCGCCCTCAGGGCCGACGAGCTCCTGGAGCGCCTGCTGCCGGAGGTCGTGAAAAGGACCGGCATCGATCCGGGCGAGATCGACGACCTCGTCGTGGGATCGGGATGGGGCGTGACGGAAAACTTCACCCTGGGGGGACGCACCCCGGTGTTCATGGCGAACCTCCCGGAACGGATCGCCGCGAAGTTCGTGGACCAGGCGTGCGGCTCGTCCATGGCCGGCATCCACATCGGCGCGATGGAGATCCAGACCGGGAACGCGGATGCCGTCCTGGTCGCCGGGATCGAGCACCTCACGCGCGTCCCCATGGGGATGGCGCTGTTCGAGAAGGGCATCATCGCCCCCAACTTGCGCATGTTTACCGAGGAAAAATTCAAGCATTGGGACATGGGTACCACCTTCAACATGGGCATGACCGCCGAAAAGCTCCTCGCCCGGACGGATTTCACGAGGGAAGAGATGGACGCCTGGGCGGTACGCTCGCACAGCCTGGCATGCAAGGCCAGGGAAGAAGGATTCTTTGCCGGGGAGATCCTGGCGGTGGAGGCCCGGCAGGCAGACGGCACGAAGATGGTGGTGGATCGGGACCAGGGCGTGCGTGAGGATGTAAACTCGGAAGACCTGGCGAAATTGAAACCCGCGTACAAACCAGACGGTGCCGTCACCGCGGGCAACAGCTCGCCGCTCAACGCGGGCGCGTCGTCGATGATACTCATGGAAAAGGAATTCGCCAGGAAGAAAGGCATAAAGCCGCTCGCCACTATCCGGTCGATCGGGTTCGTGGGCGTCGATCCGTCCCTGATGGGAATCGGTCCCGTTCCCTCGAGCCTCAAGGCGCTCGGGACAGCCGGCCTCAAGCCGCGGGACGTCGATTACTGGGAGATCAACGAGGCATTCAGCATTGTGCCGTTATACGCCATCCGTGAGCTGGGAATCGATCCCAATCGCGTGAACGTGACGGGCGGCGGGCTCGCATTGGGACACCCCATGGGGGCGAGCGGCGTGCGGATCACGGGAACCCTCGCGCGCATCCTGGGAGAGAAGGGCGGGCGCTACGGCCTCGCGACGATGTGCTGCGGGGGAGGGCAGGGCGTGGCGACCGTGATAGAGCGCGAGGAGTACGACTGGTAGGCCCTGCGGCGGGCGCGGCAGCCCGATGAATGGGGACCCGCGCCGGATACAATAAGGGGAGGAGGAAACCATGACAATGACAAAGGGACGCCTGATCCTTGCGATTCTCGCCGTGGCGGTGATCGTCCTCGCGATCTACATCTACGACCTCACGCGCTTTCCCGGGAACATCAAGGACCCCGGCTATGAGAAGCAGATCGTGACGGCGGGCGTGAAGTCCACGTTCCGGGACGGCGTGGTCTACCGCCACCCGGGCCTCCCTCCCATGATCGAGGTGAAGGGCGATTACTACGAGATGGGACTGCAGTACGGCGTACTCCTGCGGAAGGAGCTCACCGGCGGCATGGACGCCATGTCGAGAATCCTCAGGTGGAACGCCGACGAGATGGGCGTGCCGCTTTTCGCGATGACGGCGCTCGTCAAGTTCAAGGCGCGGGGCATGGCGGCCGGCCTGCCCAGGGGCTACCGCGAGGAGATGCGCGGCGTTGCCGAGGGCTCCGGCGTCCCCTACGATGCGATCATCAGCATCTGCCTGATGTATGATATAGGAATGGGGCTCGACTGCACGGGCGTTCTCATGCGGGGCAGGAACGGCTCGATCATCCAGGGCCGCAACAACGACTCTGCCGGCTTCGGCGGCGAGGAGCTGGCGAAGATGACCGTGGTCCTCCGGCAAAAAGCGACGGGAAAGAACGCCGTCACGCACATGGATGTTCCCTACTTCTACATGGGCGTCGAGACCGGTTACAACGACAAGGGACTCTGCTTCGGGGAAGAGACGCTCTACGTGAAAAAACCGAACCCGGACGGGTTCTCGCTGCCCTACCTGGTGCGCATGATCCTCGAGGAGGCTTCCACGCTCGACGAGATTTACCCGTACTTCGACAGGTACAGGGTCATCGGCGCGTACGGCTGCGTGTGGAGCGATCTCAAAAACGGGCGCGGCGCGGTCGTCGAGCTCACGCCCACCGCCTGGGCGAAAAACGAGCTCAAAGACAAAATACTGTGGAACTTCAACCGTCTCTACGATCCAAAGCTCGCCGGCCAGCACCTGCCGCGGCGGAACCTCATAGGCAGCAACATCGACCGCGAGGCGATCGCCGCCGCGTTCCCCGCGAAGAACGAGTACACGATCGAGGACGTGGTGAGCTTCGTGCGCGCGCTGCGGGGCCCGGACGGGACCGATTACTCGTGGAGCGGGACGAAGTTTCCCGTATGCAACTGGATGGCCTCGCAGATGATGATCTGGGACAGCACGAAGGACGGCTTCTACATGGCGGTGGGGCCCTATTACGCCGCGCGCCAGGATATCTACCACTACTTCGACGATTTCTCGAAGAAGCCGGAGCTCTTCATGCCCGCGGTGCCGATTGATCCCCTGGTGGAGAAGGCCGCGCAGATCGAGAACCGGCTCGTGAGTAAGGACCGGAAGCTCCAGGCCTTCGTCGAGCTCGCCGCGCAGTACCCGAACGACGCGAACGTGCACTTCCTGGTGGCGCACAAGTCGTTCAAGCTCAAGAAGGTTGAGCGCTTCGCCGATTCCGCGGAGAAGGCCTATGCGATGAATCCGAACAATCCCGAGTACCGGATTTTCGCGGGTCTCGCCGCCTTCCGGAAGAAGGACATGGACAGGACGATCGCGCTCCTGGAGGGCGCGGCGGCGCGCTATCCCGAGCTCGAACTCTACCGTCTCACGGCGCTGGAGCGGGCCTGTGCGGGAAAGGACGCGAAGAAGGCGGAGGCGTATGCCGCACTGAAGAAGACGCTGCTCGACACGCACGGCGCCGCGGAATACTACGAGGCTTCGCTGCTCCCGCTCGTCGAGGCGCTGGAAAAGACCGAGTGACGGCACGGCGGCGCGCGATCAAATGGCGCATAACGAAAGCTATTACCGGCCGGCGTGGCGGTCGTTCCCGTTGATGGAAAATAATTGAGTATTTCCCGCCCCGGCGGGACCGTGCCGGGAGGCACGAAAATCATGGCACAGGGGATGGATGACATGGACAACAACAGGGTTATCATTACCGCCGCGCTTGCGGGCTCGGCGACGTTCAAGAACCAGAATCCCGCGGTTCCCTATACGCCGGCGGAGTTCGCGGACGAGGCCGCGAAGTGCTTCAAGGCGGGGGCCCGCATGGTCCATATCCACGCGCGCGACGAGGCGACGGGCTTCGCGACGGCCGACGTGGGCAAGGTGCGCGCGGTGTGCGACGCGATCCGGCAGAAAACGCCCGAAATGATAATCCAGGTGACCTCCTCGGTGGGGGCCACGGCCGAGGAGCGCATGGCGCCCATCATCGCGATAAAGCCTGAGCTCGCGTCGCTCAACACGAACACGATGAACTTCAGCTTCGTCAACAGGAAGACCGGGCAGATCGTGTTCGACATGGTGTTCACCAACACCTTCACGATGCTCCAGGACTTCGGGAAGGCCATGGAGGAGATGGGCGTCCGGCCGGAGATGGAGATTTACGATCTTGGAGGACTGGACAACTGGGTCCTCATCCAGCAGCAGGGAATATTCAGGGAGCCCTACAATTTCAATTTCGTCTGGGGCGTCGCGGGGGGAATGAAGTTCCGTCCCGAGGCGTTCGCCGCCCTGGTGCACTCGCTGCCCGCGGGATCGAATTTCACTTCCTGCGGCGTGGGCACCGAGGAGTTTCCCGCGATCATGCAGTCATGCCTCATGGGCGGCCACATGCGCGTGGGCCTCGAGGACAACATACGGCTTCCCGGCGGCGGCATGGCGAAGGGCAGCTACGAGCTGGTCGAATGCGCGGTGCGCATCGCCGAGCAGCTCGGCAGGGAACCGGCATCCCCCACGGAGGCGCGAAAGATACTGGGAACCAGGTAAGCCGCCGGGGACGGGGAAGATCCGGCATACGCCGGTCAGGCCCGACTGATCTATGGCGCGCTGTGCCGTCCATTCGAAAACCGTGCGCGCTCATCCAGGGGCGATCAGACTGCATGGATGCCGGTTTGAAGGCGCATTGCTGTCAATGTGCGTACGAGGAGGATAAAGCGATGGCTGGAATGATAGACAGGATAACAACGGACATGAACGAGGCCCGTCTGCCTGGCGATCTTGAGAAGTACAGGGGGTATGCCCTGGAATTGGGCGCTACGAATTCGGTCATCGTTAAAGCCGGCGACATTCCCGTGGACGAGAGAATAGTTTTAAAATGCCGGATTCCCCGGTGCTTCGGATACGGCACCAGCGCGCACTGTCCTCCCAACGCACTGAAGCCCTCCGAGCTCAGGGAGCTTTTAAAGAGCTACCGGTGGGCGGTCTTTTTTGTTCTCGATGTCCCACCCGAGGTCATCGTGAGAGACAGGGCGACAATCAGGGAACGGGAGGCGGCATACCAGAAAATATTCAACATGGTCAACAAAATCGAATCGGCCGCGTTTTATGACGGTCACTACCTGGCCTTTGGTTTTGCCGCCGGTTCCTGCAGGCATACCTTCTGCAGCCAGCACGAGGACTGCCAGGCGATGAACGGCAAGCGATGCAGGATCTCGCTTCGTTCCCGGCCATCCATGGAGGCCGTCGGCATCGATGTGTATAAGATGGTCGCTTCGTCCGGGTGGGACGTGTATCCCATCGGCAGCAACGCGAAGCCGGAGGAAATTCCCAAGGGCACCCTGGCGGGAATAGTCATAGTACAGTAGGCGGGCGGGGAGCCGCGCACGCGCCGCGTGCATCGTGTGCAGCACATGATGCCGGCTGCCGCCATCGCACGTCCTGCATATCGTGCTGTACAATTTCCGCGGCACATGTCCTCATTGCCCAGGCACGGCCGCAGGCAGCGCGGGCGCCCGCGGCGGCCATCCTTACCATCCCGGGAGAAGGTCATGATCCACGCGAACGTCCAGGCGCATTCCCTGTTCCAGCCCATCATGGTATTCACGGCGATGCTCCTCGTGGGCCACATGGCGTTCGGCGGGGAGGGACTCGTCCGCGCGGGAAGGCTGCATTACCTTTTCCACTGGCTCTACGGAAAGTACGAGCCGCAGGTCCTCAGGCTCGTCGACTGGATATTGCAGAAAAAGAGGCTCTTCGCCAATCCCCTGGGAAGGCGGATCATGAGCGCTCTCGCGGCGATGGGGCACTACATGCCTCATGGCATCGTCGTGACCACGAGCGCCGCGGCGAACCTGGTCCGCCATATCGAGTCGCTCCCCGGCGGCGAGGACGGCCCGCGGCTTGCCGTAGGTCCCTGCGTGTGCCAGATGGCGCTGGACCGCTGGCAGGAGCCTTCCTGCAAGGACATCGTCGTGCTCTACGGCGCTGACATCTATCTGCACCTTGAACGGGGTTACCGCATCATTGACGCGCACGAGGCGGTGAAAATACTGGAACAGTGCCGCGACGCGGGGCTGGTGCATTCCCTGGACTTCTGCATGCAGTCCGGTAAATGGCACTTCGTGATCTGCAGCTGCGACGCCGAGATCTGCGTGCTCGCGAGGGCGTATCTCATGACCGGGAAGATGATGTATCCGGGCCCCCATATCGTGAAGCAGCACAGGCCGCGCTGCCGGGGTGAGGCATCGTGCGGCTGGTGCGTCGCCGCGTGCATGTTCGGCGCGAACTACGCGCGGGGGGGAAGCGTGTTCGTGGACGGCGAAAAATGCATGGGCTGCGGGCAGTGCGTGCGCGTGTGCGCGCGGAAGGCGCGCGTGATGACGGCGCGCGGGAACTATGGGCACGACAGGGTGATTCCTTCGGAAATACTCATCTCACGGGAGTGACACGCACGGCGGGGCGCGTACGCTGCGATACGAAAGAGCAAAAAATATGAGCCGGGGCGATTGAATGAGCGGGATCGGTTTTTGTGGGTCCGATGGGGCCGTTATCCATTGGAGCGCGTCACGATAGTTCGCCCCGGTTCGTGCTGCGCAGCACCGCGCGCAGCACCTCCGAAAAGGCCGCGAGGCGCTTCATGTCGATTCCCGCGAAGCACTCCGCGAGCGCCGCGTCGACCGCGCCGGTCACCTTCCCGCGCACCCGGCTTCCCTCCGCCGTGAGGCGGATGATCTGCGCCCGCCGGTCGTCAGGGTCGCTCGTCCGCTCGACCAGGCCGTCGCGCTCCATCCGGTCGATCACGCCCGTCATGGACGAGGGCTCCAGCCCCGCGCACCGTCCGAGCTCGGCGATCTTCATGCCCTCCCGCGTCCCCAGCTTCGCGAGCGCCTCGTCCAGGCTCTCCTCCTTCCAGAGGCACATGAGCACCCCCAGGTAGGCGGGCCTTATGTTCCCGAGCCCCGCGCTTGCGAGCGCCTTCCGGAGCATCGCCGTCGCCGAAAGCGACGCGCGCGTGAGGAGAAAATAGGGTGATTCCTGCGTGTCGAGGTTGTTGAATTTCATAATGGTCCCGCCTGCCTTCTCGGCAGTCTATTGATACTACGCATGCGTAATATCGTCAATAACGATTTTGATTCTTTTAACGACTTCACGGAAAAGGCGGCGAGGGGATGGGGGAAAAGTCGATGGTAGAAATGCGGACAGGGGAAAGGCATAGATTGGCCGGGGACCGAGCGGCATGTCCGTTTTCAGTCCGCCATTTGGTCAATCACCGCTCCCTTTCCCACTTTCGCGCGCGCCTGCGGCGGCCATTCGTTTCACGACGAGGTGGTGGAACGGGCGAATCACGTTAAAATATACGGGGCCGGCCCAGTTTAGGTACTTCACGATCGTGATTACATGGCAGCGCCTGGTTCCGCCGGCGGTCTTCATTTGTTCGGCAACGACAGCCAGGTATCCGATGAGATGCCTATCTTTCGCATAGGCGATGAACCAGCGGTCCGGCTTCGCGTCGTGCACGGTAAAGAAGGAGAGGAGCGCGCCCTTTTCAAAAGGTATGTCCCCGGGTTTCCATGTGCGCGGGCCGGGTTCAGATTCGTGCCGCAGTCCCAGGAGGCGCGCGAAAATCCCGCGCGCGCGGAATAGAAACACCATCCATCGCGGAGAGTAGTTGAGCATGCCCGCGAGAAAAGTGCGCAGGTCGTTTGATGATTCGACCGTCTTCACGTCGACGTGGTCGCTGTCTGCGAGGAGCTCCCGGACCTCCGGAATGGATCGTGCGTTCATCATGACAAATTCGGGTCGCAATAATAACATTCCGAGCCTGGAGCTCTACGGAAAGGGGGATGGGGGGATGAAGAAAAGGCGATAGGAGAAATGAATGCCAGGAAGGAACGGCCGGTTTTAGAGGAACAAATTGCCCATCCATTCCACTCCTTCCATCTCATCAATCGCCTTTATGCATTTATCTCTTCATCCCCCTTTCCTCGAGTCATCGTTCGGCAACGGGCGTATGGAAATATATTTCCGCGCGCCCCTGCTGGCGTATCCCGCCGCGATGCACGCGGCGCAGCCGATCAGCGTGTGCCAGGTGAAGTCTATCCGCGTGAGGAAGAGCACCGCGCACATGACGGCGAGGGCGGCGACGAAGCCGGCGTAGGCGTCGACCCGCGTGAGCGGGGAGGGCAGCAGTCCCAGGAAGAAGGCCCCCAAAAGCGCCCCGTAGGTGACCGACTGGATCTTGAGTCCCAGCTCTATCACGGGATTGGTCGTGCTCGTGAACAGGAGCGCGCCCCCGATGAGCAGTATTCCCCAGAAAAGCGTGAAGGCGCGCGACCAGCGCACGCCGCGCGCATCGTCCACGACCGCGCCCGCGCCGGACTGCTTGAAGAGGTCCAGGTACGTGGAGGACGCGAGCGAGCTTATGGAGGACGAGAGCGAGCCCATCGCGGAGGCGAGCACCCCCGCGATCACGAAGCCGGAAAGCCCTTCGGGAAGGTTTTCGACGATGAACTTTGGAAAGACCTCGTCGCTCGACTTGAGGCCCAGGTCCGCGAGGCTCGCGCCGTTGTAAAAAGCGTAGAGGCACAGGCCCAGCACGAGAAAAAAGGCGAACTGGAGCACGATGAAGCATGCGTCCAGCATGAGCGCCCTCTGGCTGTCGCGCTTAGACACGCAGCCCAGGAGCCGCTGCACCAGGAGCTGGTCGGTGCCGTGGGACGCCATGGTGAGGAAGGTGCCGCCCAGCAGCCCTCCCAGGAGGGTGTAGGGAGAGGCCAGGAAGCCCATCGGCCCCCCGCCCCATTCGAGGTTGAAAATTTGAAACTTGTCCGCCCCGCCGGCCGTCGCGCGCTGTACGACATCGCTCCAGCCCCCGGGAAGCGCCGTGAGTATTATATACATCGCGGCCGCGGCGCCGCCCAGGTAGATGAAGAGCTGGACCACGTCCATCGCGACGACGGCCTTGAGCCCGCCCAGGTACGTGTACACGAGCGTGAAGCCGCCTATGACCAGGATGCACGCGGCGTAGTCCCACCCGGTAATGATGTGCACGGGGATGGCGGTCGCGAAGAGCCGCACGCCCGAGGCGAGCACGCGCGTGACGATGAACACCGACGACGCGAATTTCCTGAGCGATACGCCAAAGCGCCTTCCCAGGAAGTCGTATGCCGTTTCCAGGTTTCCTTTATAGTACGCGGGGATGAAGACGAGGCTCACGAGGAGCCGCCCCGCGAGGTAGCCAAAGGCCACCTGGAGAAAGTGCATGTTGGACTTGTACGCGAGGCCGGGGACGCTTATGAAGGTGAGGGTGCTCGTCTCGCTGGCGACGATGGAAAAGCCCACCGCCCACCAGGGCAGCGTCTTCCCGCCCAGGAAGTAATCGGTGACGGTGCGCTGTTTTCCCCCGGAGATGACGCCGAACACGGTGACGCCAATGAGGTAGAGGGCGATAATGATGTAGTCGAGCAGGCGGTCCATGGCGATTGTCCTCGTGGCACAATCTTTACGGTGCGGCGTTCGTGGCGTCAATTCTATTATGCGCAGGGGATGGAGCCGCGTCGCTCGCTGCGCGCAAGTGCCGCCGGTCAGCCGGACGCGCTTCCTTTCCTTTTCTTCATGGTGCCAGCCGGGACCAGGCATCCGCCCGGCGGAACGCGGCGATGGTGCGGCCCGGGCCTAGCCGGTAATTTCGTCTATCGTAACGAATTTAGCCTTTGAGCCCCTCTCTCTTTTCTCGAAATCCTCGATTATTTCTTTGTCCCTGATGTCCTCGTATAAATCCCACAGGGACTTTTTCAGGAGGGTGGAGGCATCGCAGTTGTAATGTTTCTTTAACAACCGCAGCATCTTTTCTTCTTTTGCATTGAATCTCACGGATGTCACTGCCATAGGTCATATACCTCGTCTCGCTTGCCGACGTACACGACATGGAAATCGCCGTGTTCGACGTAAAATATCGCCCGGAATTTCCCCTTCCTGAGCCTGAAATATTCCCTCTTGTAGTTTCCCTTCAATTTTTTGATATCGAATAAATTCAGATCCTTCGTCAAATCCAGCGACAGGAACGCGTTATGGAACAGCTTGAGCACTTGCTTTGGAATTTCCCCTTTTTTAAACGAACGCCGGACCGATCTCTCGTAATAGACCATGTAAACAATGTACTACATCTCGCCGGCCGCGTCAAGGAGTTTTCATGGATGATGCACTACCGGGAGAATCGTCCGGCCTTTTCGCATGGCGGCTGGGTCCCCGGAGGCGTGTATCAGGAACGATTCCGCCGCTCGGAATAACGCCGCGCGATATACCTGTAAAAAAGCTCCGGGAAAAGCCGCTTGAGCCTCCATGCCATGCGCCCGTCCCGCTGCGGAAACGCGTAGAGCCGGTTCCTCCGGACCGCGTTGTAGGTGAAATCGGCGAAGCGCTCGGCCGGGTAGCGCGACGCGGCGAAGAAGCGCTCGGCCCCCCTGCGCTGGTCCTCGTCGGGAGAGTGAAAGCTCTCCATAATATTCGTGTTGATGAACGTGGGACAGACCACGGTGACGCCCACGCCGTGGGGCGCGAGCTCGGTGCGCAGCGTTTCGGAGACGGAGATCACGGCGGCCTTGGTGGCATTGTAGCTCGCCATCTCGGGAAGCGAGACGATGCCGGCGCTCGAGGCGATGTTGACGATGTGGCCGCGGCGCTGCGCCTTGAACATGGGGATGAAGGCCCGGCAGCCGTGCACGACGCCGCGAAAGTTCACGTCCAGGATCCACTCCCACCTGTCCGGCGGCACGCGCTCGAAGAGCCCGCCGGCAGCGACGCCGGCGTTGTTCACCAGGATGTCGAGCCCGCCCCATTCGGCGGCAAGTGAGCGCGCGGCGCGCGCGAGATCTTCCGCGCTCGTGACGTTGCACGCGATCGCCAGGGCGGTCCCGCCCGCGTCGCGGACGAGCCCCGCTGTCTCTTCCATGCGCGCGGCGTTCACGTCGGAGACGCCCACGCGCCAGCCCTCGAGCGCGAAGCGCACGGCGAGCGCGCGGCCCAGTCCGCTCCCGCTGCCGGTTATGAAAATGCGTTTTTCCGGGAATCTTTTCATTGCAGTCATCCGTGCGTGAATTTATCGAGGGGAGGGGGCCGATCTGCTTGAAGGCCGTTCCCGCTTACCGGTCCCGCAGGGACGCCATGAGCTCGATCCGCCTGAGCGCGGGCATCCCCAGGAGCAGGTGCGCCTGCATCGCGTCGCGCATCCTCTTCTCCTGGCCGTAATCGGTCATGTAGCCGTTGCCCCCCAGGACCTGCACGCCGTCCACCGTGG
>CALMJO010000223.1 GCA_937864375.1 uncultured Spirochaetota bacterium | reverse complement strand
GTACGGTGGTGTGAGAGGACGGCGGGTGAAATAATCACCCGCCTCCTACTCGATTAATATAATTGCAACCCCGGCAGCGCCCTACTCTCCCACACAGTTACCCATGCAGTACCATCGGCGAATAAGAGCTTAACTTCTGTGTTCGGAATGGGAACAGGTGTTTCCTCTTCTCTATAGTCACCAGGGAATTGTTTCTCAGTGACTTGAGCACTACATATTGGAGGGTCATCTTTGTCAATAAAAAAAATGAATTTTTTTCGACACGACCCGACCTGGCATACGGGCAAATCGGTATGTAAAGTGCCGGGGAGAGTCAGGCCGATAATGTCAGGGGGACCTTTATGATCGGGAAAATCGCGGGTATCATGGTTTGTGCGCTGATGGTAATCGGCATGCTTCCTTGCAGTGGAGAGGCGCAGGATAATTTCAAGGCCCTTGTAAATGAAAAGAAGTACCAGGAGGCGCTTCCGATGATCATGAAGCGCCTGGGCGCCATATACGACACGAGAATCGAGTGGAAAAGGGTGCCCACGGATATCATCACCGCGAAAAGGCTGGAAGAGAAGATCAATGTCAACGAGGAGTTCCGGAAACGCCAGGCGAAAGGCTTTTTCATCGAAGAAAACGCAGAGCTTGTCGACCTGCACCTGTCGGCTGCGCGCTGCCTGTTCGCAATGGAAGAATACCAGTCGGCCCTCAACCATTATTATCAGGCCCTCCGGTTTAAAAAGGTGGAATACGAAAAGGACGATGCCGTGTACTACGAGATTGCTGCGGTATATAAGCGGCAAAACCTGATGAACGGATACATCTGCGCCCTTGAGACCGCGTACACGTTGAATCCGAAAAAAAGCGCGTACTCCCTGGAGCTCGGTAGGGCCTGCTACCAGACCTCGGACAAGAAGAAATCGGTCTTTCATCTTTCGCGCTACCTCGAGGCCGAACCGGACGGGAAGGCGGAGCCCGCGCTTTTCCTGATGCTGGCGAACCTCTGCCAGGATACGGGCAGGTATTTAAGGGCGGTCGAGTATTACAAGAAGTACCTGGCGCTCAAGCCCGATGATGCGCCCATGCAGTTCGGGCTGGGATATCTCGCATTCGCCCATACCGGCGATTATATTCTGGCGAGGGCGTGCCTTGAGAAGGCGCTGAAGCTTCTCCCCGGTGATGACATTTATCGCAGATCCAAGGCGAATGAATACCTGGCGGAGATGGCCATGCAGGAACTGGATTACGAAAAGGCCGTGACGCTCTTCCTCAATACGGTGAAATTTCAGGACGAGATCAAGACAAGCCTGGAAAAGAAGGACAAAGAGGTCGCCGCATTCGATGCCGACCTGAAAAAGACTCGTGCCGAGCTCCTGAAGGGAAACAAGCCTGAATCATACCAGGATTACGAGGCCAAGCTTGATGAACTGGGACGCATGGAGCGCGATCGTAAGCGCGTCTTGTATGAATATGAACGCCTGGGCGCCGGGAAGTCCAGGTGGAACATCGCGGTTTCGCTAGAGCGCCTTGAACGATACCGGGATGCGATAAAGTATTACCAGGAATCCGTGCTCTTTAATTATAATGCGGAGCAGGCCAGGGAACGCCTTCTAAAATTGCAGTTGAAAATTAATCGCGGTTATTAGAAGATTGATCCAGGTTACTTTGAGTTAAGGGGAAAGGTATGTCTGGACATTCCAAATGGGCGACCATAAAGCGCAAAAAAGCGGCGACCGACTCGAAGCGCGGCGCATTGTTCACCAAGATCATCCGCGAGATCACCGTTGCCGCGAAATCGGGCGGAGACGATGTGAACTCCAATCCGCGCCTGAAAAACGCCGTACAAAAAGCGAAAGAAAACAACATGCCGTCGGATAACATCGATCGTGCGATTAAAAAAGGCATGGGGACCATGGACGGCGTCGTGTACGATGAGATCACCTACGAAGGATACGGCCCGGGCGGAGTCGCGATCATGGTGGAATGCCTGACCGACAACAAGAAGCGCACGGCCCCCGAGTTGAGGACCATCTTTGCAAAACATGGCGGGAACCTGGGCGAGTCGGGATGCGTATCGTACCTGTTTGACCGCAAGGGATTGATTATCATCGAGGCAGGGCAGACGAACGAGGATACGGTGATGGAGCTTGTGCTTGACCTCGGTGCGGAAGACGTGAAGAGCGAGGACGGAAATATCGTTGTTATCACCGGTCCGGAATCGTACCAGGCTGTTTTGGACCTCGTTCGCGGGAAGAGCTGGAAACTTGTAACCAACGAAATCTCGCTCATTGCGAAAACGACGGTTCCGCTGGACGATAAAAAGGCGGAACAGTGTCTGAAGCTCCTCGAGCTGCTCGAGGACCAGGATGATGTGCAGCACGTATACTCCAATTACGAGATCCCCGACGACGTAATGGCACGCATAAGCGAGGCAAAGTGAGTGAGGGTTCTCGGGATTGACCCGGGATTCGGAATTCTCGGGTGGGCGGTAATTGACGAGAAATTAAGAGCCATCGAATACGGCGTCATAGAAACGCCCTCCACCGCCGGGCTGGATGAAAGACTGCTGCAAATTCACGCCGGCCTGCTTGCGATAATCGACCGGCATCGTCCCGATCATGCTGCGCTTGAGCGCCTCTTCCATGCCCGGAACACGACTACATCGCTGGATGTGGCCAAGGGGATCGGGGTCATACTGCTCACGCTCCGAATGCGCGGGATCGATTATGCCGAGTATGCTCCTTCCCAGATCAAGCGTTCGATTACTGGATACGGAAAGGCAAACAAGGAGCAGATGCAGGGCATGGTCGTCCGCATTTTCAACCTGGCGGCGATTCCCAGACCGGATGATGCGGCGGACGCACTGGCTGTCGCCGCGTGCCATGCGATGGCCCGGGCGGCTTCGCGTTCCCCCTTGCGTAAATCTTCGTAAGCGACAGTTCCGGCATGATTGCAAAACTTCGCGGAAAAATCGAAGATCTAAAACCAACCGAGGTCCTGATTGACGTGGGGGGCGTAGGGTACCAGTGCAGTATACCCTTCTCGACATACGAAAAGCTCCAGGGAGAGCGCGAGGCTACCCTGTTCGTCCACACGTATCACCGCGAAGATCAGTTACGGCTTTTTGGCTTTTTTACCCAGCTGGAAAAAAATCTCTTCATGATGCTTCTTGGCATATCCGGGATTGGTCCCGCCATGTCACTTTCCATATTGTCGGGGATTTCGATCGATGTCCTGGTTAAGGCGATCAAGGCGAACGATCCAGGTGCGCTCCTCAGGGTTCCCGGCGTGGGAAAGGCCAAGGCGGAAAAGCTTGTTTTCGAGCTGGGAAGGAAGGCGAAAAAAATAGAGGCCCTGGTGCGGGAAATTCCGGAATCGGCATCTCCCAGGGGGGAGGCGATCGAAGCGCTGGTTTCGCTCGGTTTTGATGAGTCCCGGGCGTCCAGGGCGGTCGAGGCCGCCATGAAGGAATCCGCGTCCGGTGAAACCGAACACCTGCTCAAGACCGCGCTCAAACTCCTCGCCCAGTAGCACCTTGATCACACATCGTTGTTATTTCCCATGTATTAAAAATAATTATTAAATATTTTTCTTCTACTTAAATCGTTGTATAAAAAAAATAATAATTGATTTTGCACTATTCCGGGGTTTATGCTTACAGTTTATTGCGGTGCGGAAACCACACGGGAGAGGGATGCCATGAAAATAGAGATAACGATTCTTGGCCTGCTGATGGAGGAAAACCTTTACGGGTATGAAATAAAAAAGAAGATAGTTGAACGTCTCGAGGATTATGTTGATATAAAATTCGGGTCCATATATTACGCGATAAAAAAGGCGGTGGATAACGGCTGGGTAAAACGAGTGGGAACCGAGAAGGAAGGGGGAAACCCCGAGCGGTACATCTACCAGATCATGCCCTCGGGAAGGAAATACTACAAGAAGATGCTGAAGCAGTATTTCGAGCACACCATGATTCATTTTGATATCGATATCGTGCTCATGTTCCTTAATTCCCTAAGCCCCGAGCAGCGTGAGTCGTTCATCGAGGACCGGATAGAAATGGCCAAGGAAAAGATTACCGATATTCGCGTAAAAATCGAGGAAGAGGAAAAACTCCCCGAGGATAGGTCACATATTCATATCTTCACCTACCTGGAAAACCATCTCAAGGCGGAATTGAGCTGGCTTAAATCGTTGAAACGCGGAGAACCAGGGACTGCGGATTCGGATGCCTAGAACATGGCGGTCAGGTCATCAAGGTAATCGGCCTTCTTGGAGCTGACGGCCGCCTCGATCTCGCGCTTCATCACCATGACCTCGTTTTCCGCGCGGTGAACATCGAACACCTTTCGAGAGGCGCTTCCCTGCTCCTCCTCCGTGAGCGTCTTTTCGAGGATCATGCTGTTGATCGCCGCGATTTTTTCCGTATTAAAGAGGTGCTTTTCCGCGAGGGACTTGATTATCGATAATAGAATCTCGCCCTGCTGCTGGGCGATCTCCTTTAAATTGCTGCGCTTGAGCCTGGTGAGGACGACGTCGCTTTTTGCCTTCAGGGTCGCCGAGCGTTTCTCTCCCAGAAGCAGCGCCATTTCGCCGAACACGTACCCGGCTTCCGATATGCTGGTGATGCGGCTTCCCTTGAAGTAGACGTCCACCGTTCCGGACTGCACGATGAACATCTCGTCGCCAATGGTGCCCTCTTCGCAGATTACCGCATCCCTGGGAAATTCCACGGTCGTGTCGCTCATGGTTACCGAAGCTGAAATCCTGGTTGGGGCGCTGCTGCGGTCGAACGCCTCGCCCCGCTTGAAGAGGAGATTGGTTTCGTACTTGTCCACAAGCTGTTTGATCCAGGGCATGCGACGCTTGTCCCATTCCTTTTTCAGCCTGGCGACTATTCGATAGTACTGGACCGCAATTTCCTTGATGCGCATCTCCTCTCCCTGGATGGCTTCCATGTTCCTGTTGATGATCTGGTTGGTAAGGAGCACCTGCTTGGCCATGACCATGGAGATGTTGATCGCGAATGAATAATTGTTCATCGAGGCGAGAAACTTGTCCGCGGGAATTTTTTTTACCACAGAGCTTGAATCCGTGACGGCCGTCTCAATCCGCAGGCACTGCTTTTCCACGATACGGCTCAGGACGAGCTCGGTGGCGCCCACTATAAGGTTGTTCCCCTTGACCGCATACTTGTCGGTATCCGTGACAAAAAAGTACACTACGCCTTCCGACAGCAGGAAGGCTTCGTCCGGGGACGATGCCGCGGTATAGAGTTTCAGGAACTGACCGGTTGTCATGGCGTGATTCTACAGTATTTCTTTTAACAGCTGCAGAAGGGTCTCTTTTTCAAATGGTTTGGTGAGGAATCCCGAAGCCTTGATTTTTGAATCGTTGAGCTTGAGCGTCGTTTCACTCAATGCGGAGATGACGATAACCTTTGCATCCGGATCCACCGCCTTTATCTCGGCGACAGCCTCTATGCCGTCCTTGCCCATCATAGTAATGTCCATGGTGACGAAATCGGGTTTGAATTTCTTGAACGTCTCAAGGCCCTCGGCGCCGTTTTCGGCCTCGGCGATCACCTCGTGGCCGCCCTCGATGAGAACGTCCCTGATAATCCTTCTCATGAATTTGGAGTCGTCTACGATGATTCCTTTTGCCATGAGCCCCCCGGTTTTGTGTGGTCCCCCTCGGGAGCGCAGGCCGGCAGGGGAACCTTCTATAGGCGCGCCGCCGTTGACGATAATCGGTTTGACAACCGGCCCCGGCGATGGACCCTGTACAGGTATACTAGATTTGAAAGGGGTTAAAATTCAATTACTTTTCGCTCATGGAACAGGCATGTTGAAAAAAAGCCATCGGAACTTCATCACCCAGGTCAGGAAGACCGCGGGACGCGCCATTAACCACTACGAGCTGGTAAAGGCGGGAGACCGCGTGCTCGTCGCCCTTTCGGGCGGAAAGGATTCACTGGTGCTCCTGGATACGATCACGGAGAGGCTCCGGTACCTGCCCATACGCTACGAGGTAGCGGCGGCGCATATCGTGATCGAATGCATGCCCCGCCAGGCGCAGGAGACGTACCTCAGAGAATTCTGCGCAGAGCGCGGCGTCGCGCTGCACACGAGGACCGTTCGGGAAGAGCTCGATTTTTCCCGCGGGAGCTCGCCCTGTTTCGTCTGTTCGTGGTACCGGCGCAAGGAGCTGTTCTCGCTGATGAAGGAGTTGGGTTTCACGAGGCTCGCCTTTGGCCATCACCAGGACGATATCGTGGAAACGATGATCATGAATATGGCGATTCACGGGAAGATCTGCGCGATGCCGCTGCGCCTCTCGATGTTCGGGGGCCAGTTCGACCTCATCCGTCCCCTGGGGCTGCTCGCGGAGAGCGACACCGCCCGGTATGCAAGGCTGAAGGGCTTTGCCATTGGAAGCTACGTATGCCCTCACGGATTGAGCTCAAAGCGCGCGGTCACGAAGAAACTAGTGAAGGAGATGCACGAGCTTTCCCGCTATGCCAGGCACAACCTGTTCGTGGCGCCCTCGCACATTGATCCGGAATACCTTCCCTGACGGATCAGCCGCCGGCCCCCGGCTTAACGCAGAAGACCTCGTTGCCGTCACGAAGCCTCGTCCACAGGCCAATGCGCCTGCCGCCCACGAAATATGCGTTCGAGGAAAGCTCCCTGATTCCCAGGCCCGCGAGCACCTCCTTGAGCCTGGTTCCATCCCTGATCGTGAGCTCAATGCCCTTGTAGGGATCGTATCCCGGCGTATTGAGCTCGTGGTGAAGGCCGGAATAGAGCTGCACCCTGATGAAAATGTTTTTGCGTTTCCAGAACATGAGCAGATCAACCATTATAGAAATTTTTCATACTGAACGCCCAGGCGCGCTCCTCAATCGGGATCGTTATACCCGCATCCTTCGTAGGGGCTCACGGGACCGGACGTATCGAGGTGCTTCACGTCCTCGTAATAGGGGAAGTCACGGCACATCTTGGGCCTGACCGGGTGAATCGAGCATGCGGGAAGGCCGGAGCTCTCATGGGTGAAGTGTTTGCACCGGTAATGATAGGGGAGGTCTTCATCCTTGTTTTCGAATTTGAATTCAAGCATGGGATAGATCAGGTATATCTCCGAGAAATTGGGATCGATTGAGGACGATTTTTTCCAGTAATGATAGGCCCTCTCCAGGAGCTCGGGCGGTTCGGCCAGCCGCACGTCCTGGCAGCAGTATCCCCTGCGCTTGCATTCACCCATCGCGAATACCCGTTATTTTGCCGGGGCCTGGGCTTCCCGGAGAATGTCAAATCCCTCGCGGGAGGCCTTTTTGAAGGCCTCGTCCCTGAACAGCGCGGTGACCTCGGGGCTGTTTTTTATCCGCTCGAGCTCGCCGTTTTCCTTTTCCAGGAATCGTTTTTCGGCGGCGCTGAGGCTTTTCCCGTCCCCGTACGCCAGGTTGTAGTTTTTATATGCGGAGGAGAGTGGGTCCCGATGGGCCTTCATGTAATCGCTGAACATCTTGCCGGCGAGCTCCGGCTTCATGTGGTGATCGCGCACCATCCGGTATGCGGGCTTTACGAGGTTCAGCGCCTCCGCGTAGGCCTTGATTTTCGTCGCCGAGCTTTCCTCGCGTCCGCATGAAAACAGTCCGAGTGCCATGCCAAGAAAAAGGGAGATGAGCGCGGTGCTGAATGGTCTTTTCATGTTCGTCCTCCGTCGTTTCCTTCAAGGGCGAAATATCACGGCACGCCGCGCGCGTCAAAGAATTAATAGGCGCATTCGCGGGGATATTCTGGGAAGTCAAAATGGAAGCTGGAGGGCCAGATCGTACACCGGTTCGCGGTCGAACATCCTTCCCTGCAGCGAGAGCGAGGGTCGCACATCGTCCCGGTCGACTTCCATGTTGTAGATCCTGTACGAGGAGCGGCTCAGGTATGCGAGAGCTATGTCGGCGAGCTTGACCGCGGCGAGGAGCGAAAAGGCGTACCGCGCGCGCGCGGGATTCCCGAGCTCGAGCGTTGCGTACGACGCGATTGCCATCTCGGTAAAATAGAAACCCCATCCGGGCAGGCGGCGGCCCTTGTAGAAATGCCCGCCGCCCGGCACGAAAAGGGACATGAGAGAGGCCATGGTGTCGCGGTTGTCGAAGAAGGGTGGGAGCGTCTCGGTCTTCGGGAATGCGACCGCAAGCTGGTCCAGATACACGGTCGAAAAGGTGAAGGGCAGGGACGCCCACAGGAAGGTCTGCATGTACTGGACCGACCTCGGCTTGTCCGAGTCCCTGTTCCACGGGAAAAAATTGCCCCGGAAGCCCGTCATGAATTCGGGAAGCATGAGCTGGGTGAAAAGCGCCGCGCCGCCAAGCCACATTCCAGTCATGTCGGGAGAGGGGGTGTTGAATCCCAGGTACTGGGTCGCCAGGAAGGAGCCGTAGATGGGCGCGCAAACGCTGCCTCCCGGATTGATGATGCACATCCCCTCGATGTAGCGTTTCCCCGCATCGTCTCCCCGCAGCAAAGTGTTCCCGATTTCGTACCTGCGAATCGTGTTCTCCGATATGCGGCGGTCCAGGTCATGGACGAGCGGTTCAGTGTCGGGGAAAAGGCGGATCTCGACCTCGGCGGCGATTTCCACGGGATCGCCTATCCGCGCGACCGACTCATAGCGCCCGGTGCCTGTTATGGTTATCTCGCCGTGGGTGGGTGAGCGATAACGCCCTGGTGTAATCCCGTGCCATTGCCCTGCGCCTATGACGTACGAGCCCTCGCCGGTTTTCCGGAGTACGGGAGCATGGACGGGAATTCCCGACTGCGCGTCCGTGACGGCTTTCGCGAGCTTAAGGGGGATATTGTGGGGGAGCCTGCTTTTCACGCGCAGCGTGCGCCGCAGCGTTTCGTATTCCGGCTTGAGGGGGACGATGCTCAAATCCGCGATGTAGGTATGTATCTCCTGGCTCAGCCCTATAACGCAGTACGCGTCCGCGTTCAGAACCTGCGCCGTTTTCCGGATGAGATCACCGGGCTTTGCGGTGCGAGCGCGCTCCAGGGCCCAGGTGAGCTGGTTCTCCTCGACCGGGCGCAGGCGTCCGCAGTCCTCAAAGCTCCGGCGCATGGCAATGAGCGATTCGATCGAAAGCGCCTTGAGCGACTCCCCCTGCGCCTGCATCGCGAACACCACCACGCCCCCTGACGGGAGCGAGACGACCACTGCGTCCTCGGCGAAGGCGCGGGGGCCGATCAGCATGACGCACGTCCAGAGTAAAAGTCCACCGATGCGCGCGATGCGGGACGAGCGCGTATTCCGCGATTGATTCGTGAATCCCTTCATAGCCTTCTAGTACCTCAATGAAACCCCGGCACCCAACACAGGGCGCCTGCGCGCGTCACGGTAAAGTACCGGCTGGAAGGCAAGCGGCTCGGCCTCTACCCCGCGCGCGCCAATATCGTCGGGGGTGAGCACCGCATGCACGATCTCGATGAGCTTTACCGCGCCTAGCGCGTAGAGAAGCGTATGGCCTCGACCGCGCTCGCCGGACGCGCGCACGTAGCGGTCCTGCGCGGCGTCGTAGCGCTCGGCACGGGCGAATTCCTTCATGATGGAATAGACCAGGAAGTTGTCCAGGTGGAAATAGAGATAGCCCCACAAGCGGGACCCGCGATAGAAGTGCCCTCCGCCCGGGGAGACCGCGGCGAGAAAGCCGGCGGTCCATGAGTTCCCGATCACCTGCTGGGAGCCCGCATACTCGGAGGCGTCGGCGAGATAGCGGTGCGCGAAGGCGTCCACGAAAAGCGGGATGCCCCCGGAGAGAGCCATGTAGAGCGCGAAATCGTACCGCGCGTTTCTCGTGCGCGAAACAGATTCATTCCTGTCGCGCATTGCCGAGGGACGGTTCAGGAAACCGTCGGCCTCGAGGTAAAGCCAGGGCAGGGCATTCACCGCCCAGAGCCCCAGTCCCCGGTAATCGCCATAGGCGTAATACCCGAGCGGCGCCAAGACCGGCATGGTGACGCCCGCGGGGACGGCGAAGAGCGCCACGTACAGCGTATCGAGCGGGGAGACCCATTGAAGGACGAGCTCACGTTTTCTCCCGCGGTAGAATTCGTCGAGATAGTCAGCGCGTTCCACATAATTCACGAGAATGAAATCGCCGTCGCGGAGGGCGCCCGCGTTCGCGGACTTTACGACGGATCCATGGTCAAGCTCAAGCTCTCCCAACTGCGCGTATTCCCGGGGAGCGCCCTCTTCGGACGGGGGGCCGATGAACCGGTATACCATGAAGCTCCCCGTGCCGGACGATGCCTCGTCGAGCCGTACGCCTCCCTCGCGCACGCTCAACGAAACCGGGCGGCGGTAGGCGCGCAGGACCCCCGCGATAAAGGCGCCCGTGTGCTCTTCCCCAAGGTAGCTGAGCTCCCTGGCTGTGATGTCCGGGCGCGTGATGGGAATGCGGGCCCGGTACCGGTAGACGAGCTTCCCGGCGTACACGTCGCCTGTCGCATAGCAGAAGAGGTCCAAGCGCGCCACGTCGCCCTCGTCTTCGACTACGCCTCGAATCACGAGTCCAAGCTTCGCGGTGCGGGCGAACCTGAGCATGCATGCCTCGTCCATGCATCCGAACGCGGCGAGCTCGCGCTTAAGCTGCGCCTGGTTCAACTGCGAGAAGGGTCCCGCCGAAGCGATGATGTTCGCGAGGTGGTTTTCCACCATCGAGGCGATGTTGGCCGCTCGGGGACTGCGCGTCTCGATACCGACCAGGCCTATGAGCGGCTTTTGGGCGAACAGCGCGGAAGGAAACAGCGCAGCGCACAACAGGGCGATGAGGCACGCGCGGATGGCGTGGGCCGTCGCGGAACAAGTACAGGGAAATGGTGCCGGGACAATGCGTTTCATGCGATTACAAAAAATGGTCAGAGGACGGACGCGCTGTCAACATCAAAAGCCGCCGCCCGGTCACAAAATCACCCATGGGACGCTCCCGTACGATCGTGGCAGGGAATGAGGCGGTTGTATCCCGCCATGATCGCCAGGACGAAGAGCATCACCCCCGCGCCCAGGGCGGCGTTGTGGTAATGTGGCGCCGTCAGGGTCATGCGGATAAGCACCGTTGCCAGGGCAAACCCGGTGTTCCGGAAGACGATGGGATAGGTATAGCTGAACCTGCTCGATATGAGTACGATGAGTATGTCGCTGAAGATGAGCACCGTGTAGAACACGTTGAAAATGTCGAACGGCTCGCCGCCGCATCCGAAGCGGACGACGCGCAAGGCGATTATGATGAAAAAGACAAGGAGAAGGAGCAGGGAAACCATCTTTTTTGAAACGATGAAATGCTCCTTGTCCGCGGTGTCGTCAGTGATGGGCTGGTGGCGTATGAGTTTGAAATAAAAGATCAGGCCCATATGGATGAGCATCGCCCCCGCCGCACTCGACAGCACCGGGAGTACGGCCTCGGACACCTCGGGCCACTCGAGCGGTTCGTGGAAGTCTGCGAATTCAATGAATGCCTTGCGGAGCATTATGAGGGACAGGACCTCCAGCTGCATGCCCATTGAGGTGGAAACGGACCGGGCAATTCCCAGAATGAGCTGGAGCACTTCGATCATTAGAAGCAACGTAAAGGTCATGGTGATAGCATGGAAATGACCGATTGGAATTATGGAAGACAGCCACGCCGGGAGAAATCCGCCCATGTTCAGCGTGATGAGCAGCAGCGAAAGCAGGTAGACGCTTACCAGCGTGGCCCCCATGAGCTTCACTGTCCTGTTTCTCTCCCACCACGCATCAATGGCGTCGTACAGGCGTGTGAGTGTCCGGGTAATCATAGAGTATGCTATCCGTTATAGTATCACTTAACGACAGGAGCCTTATTCCCAGCGTAAATCCTGCAGCCGCGTTGCGGCTTCCCACCAAGCTAATTTACTTGAGTTAGGCGTTATTCACGCCGCAATATTCAATTCCGCGTAAATTTTTT